>NZ_CAJCHS010000082.1 GCF_903970205.1 Nevskia soli
CCGCTTGGCAAGCGCATTCAGGGCCTGGCCGGCCGCCACGCGCGTTGCGACCGGCTTATCCGTCGTCTTCCATTTCGGCAGGTCGGCTTTCCAGTCTTCCGGCAACTCGCCGCGCAGCATCATGTTCAACTTCTTGGCGTCATCCGGGGATTTCTTCTCGAACTCAGCGTAGCGCGCGTTCCATTCGTCTTCTTCCGCTTTGCCCTTCGTCACCTGCTCGCGGAAATGCGCGACCGCTTCAGGCGGCAGGTAGAACGCGTCGGTAGTCGGCCAGCCCAGGTTCTTCTTGGTGGCGGCTACTTCGTCCTCGCCCAGCGGCGAGCCGTGCGCATGATACGTGTCCTGCTTGTGCGGGCTGCCAAACCCGAGATGCGTATGCACGAGCAGCAGCGACGGCCGATCCGTTTCCGCCTGCGCCTCGCGAATGGCGGCGTCCACCTCTTCGGTGTCGTTGCCGTCCATCACCGTCTTGGTGTGCCAGCCATAAGCATCGAAGCGCTTGGCGACATCTTCCGTATAGGTCAGATCGGTCGCGCCCGCCAGGCTGATGTGGTTTTGATCGTAGAGGTAGATCAACTTGCCGAGCTTCAGATGTCCGGCGAGCGACGCCGCTTCACTGGCGATGCCTTCCATCAGATCGCCATCGGACACGATGCCGTAGGTATAGTGATCGAAAACCTTCGCGCCATCGCCATTGAAATTCGCCGCCAGCCACGCTTCGGCCATCGCCATCCCGACGCCCATCGCGAAACCTTGACCCAGAGGCCCGGTGGTGACTTCGACGCCGGGCGCATCGCCGCGCTCGGGATGGCCCGGCGTTTGGCTGCCCCATTGACGGAACTGTTTCAACTGGTCGAGCGAAAGATCGAAACCGGTCAGATGCAGCAAGCTATAGAGCAGCATCGACCCGTGTCCGGCCGAGAGCACGAAGCGATCGCGATCCGCCCAGTTCGGATTCTTGGGGTTGTATTTCATGAAGCGCGTCCACAGCACATAGGCCATCGCCGCCGCGCCCAGGGGCAAGCCGGGGTGTCCCGAGTTGGCTTTCTGCACTCCATCGATGGAGAGGGTTCGGATGGTGTTGATGCACAGCAGATCGAGCGCTTTGGCATCGAGCTTTTTCTGATCCGGAGGGGCCACTTGTGTCGACATCGCTTTGGTTCCTTTTCTGGCGAATTTCGGTTGCACTGCGATTGTACCGTTAGCAGATGGAGGGACAATCGGGTTCGGAAGCAATGGACGGACAGCCCGAGCCGCAGCGAGCCGGCAATCGCTATTCTGCAGAATTGAGTTAGTTATCCGAAGGCATACCAACGAATCTTCAACGCCGCGCGCTCACTGGCCGGCTGCCGATGACGAATGAGAATGGAACACTCAGGCAAGGCAATTCTCCCCGGTCGTCTTCGGCGTCTCCGTCGGGCGGAACTCCCGGTGGATACTGTGGAGTTGGCGCGCTACCTGATCGGCAAAATAGCAGTGCATGATACCAATGACGGCAGGCTCAGCGGGCGCATCGTCGAGACCGAGGCTTATCCCGTCGGTGATTCCGCCGGTCACGCATTCCGCGGAGAGACGCAGCGCAATGCCTCCCTATTTCTTGAGCGGGGACACGCTTACGTGTATTTCACCTACGGTTCGTCGTTCATGCTGAACGTGACGAGCGAAGCGGCCGGAGTCGGCGCGGGAGTCCTCTTGCGTGCCCTCGAACCCCTCGACGGAATCGATCGGATGCAGCGCCTCCGCGGCGGGGCAGGCCTGCTCGATTTAGCCCGGGGACCGGGCCGGCTAGCTCAAGCCATGCAGATTGATTTCCAGCAAGATGGTGTGGATCTGTGCGCCGCCGGTCCGCTATGGCTCGCGACGAGCCGGCGGAAAACGGGAGCCATCGGCAAAAGTGTGCGCATCGGTTTGACGCGCAACGTGGATCGCGAACTGCGCTTCTACGAGCGAGGCAGTCCATACGTGAGCGGGCCAAAGCGGTTACGCGAGTAGTTCCCGCACGGCACGTCCAATGCACGGGAACATCGCAAGGCTCCGCCGGTTTCAGTAAACTGCTTCGGTGACCAATTCCAGCTTTGCTCGCCTAGAATTTGTTATTGGACTGGGTGCATCGCAACAGGAGATGAAATATGAAAGCAGTTGTTGTCCACCAATATGGCGGTCCGGAAGTACTGAAGTATGAGGACTATCCTGATCCGGTTCCAGGTCCGGGCGAGTTGCTGGTGCGGGTTGCAGCCGCGAGCGTGAATCCGATCGACTACAAGCGCCGCGCCGGGTTGACGAAGGATTCTTATCCCCTCCATTTCCCGGGACTCATAGGAGTCGATATGGCAGGAACTGTGGTCACGATTGGGCCGGGGGTTGAAGGCTTTTCCGTCGGCGACCAGGTGTTCGCCATGGCCGACAATACTTACGCTGAGCTCTGTGTCGTGAATGCGGCGATCGTGGCGAAGATCCCCAAGGGACTCGATTTGATCCGGGCGGCGGCGCTGCCCCTGGTAACGACGACCGGCAACCAGCTCCTTTTAGCTACGGGAATCGAAGCGAGCCAGACGGTCATGGTCGTAGGTGCTGTCGGAAGTGTCGGGCGTTCGGCGGTATTCACGGCAAAGGCACGCGGGGCGGCGGTGATCGCGGGGGTTTTGAAGCGGCAGATCGATGAGGCGAAGACTGTCGGCGCGGATCAGGGGGTCGCAACCGACGACGACGCCGCGATGGCGAATCTGCCGCCGCTCGATGCGGTTGCCGATACGGTCGGCGGAAGAACCGCCGAGAAGCTTATCGGCAAGGTCAAGCCGGGAGGAGTGTTTGCTTCGGTTCTCGAGGCGCCGCGGAACGCCGCGAAGTACCCGTCTGTAAAGGTGGAGTTCGTGTTCTCGAAATTCGACAGAAAAACGCTCGAGTTCATGGCCGCAGCGGTGCGAGATGGCAAGCTGGTGATCCCGATTAGCCAGACGCTGCCGCTCAGTAAAGCGGCCGAGGCTCACGCAGCGGCGGAAAAGGGCGGCATCGGCAAGATCTTGCTGGTGCCTTGAACTCGTTGCCGGACAGGCAACCTCGTCCATCGTCCGACATCGGATATCGACTACAAAGCGTTGGCCCTAGCAGACCGTGGTAGCAGTCGAAAAACACCGCTTGCTGACGCGCGCGGCTCTGTAGACTCACTAAGTTACAGAGCCGCGAACACGTCCGACATCGGATATCGACTACAAAGCGTTCGCCCTAGTGGACCGTGGTAGGAGTCGAAAAACACCGCTTGCTGACGCG
The DNA here is from genome assembly GCF_903970205.1 of Nevskia soli. Lineage (GTDB taxonomy): Bacteria > Acidobacteriota > Terriglobia > Bryobacterales > Bryobacteraceae > Bog-113. The sequence goes on from NZ_CAJCHS010000082.1 coordinate 3,268, forward strand.
CGCGGCTCTGTAGACTCACTAAGTTACAGAGCCGCGACGGTGACGGAGCGGTTATTGCGGGCTGCTAGGCCGCTCAAAATTTCCCGAAGCGTGCGCTTGCTGTGATAAAATGCGCTCCGTTGCGCACAAGCACAGCGAGCGGGAGGAAGTGATGTTCGATAAGCCTTTCCTGCCTTCACGCGGTTTACGAGTTGTTTCAGCAGCCGCGGTTGGCATCGCGTTGGCCGTCCTCGTCGGCAGGGCATTTTCCGCGCAGGACAAGTACACCGTGAGCGTGCCCAATGGGCTCGCATTCTCCGACTTTCGCGGGTACGAGAACTGGCAGGTCGTCGCGGTTAGTCAGACTGAGGATCTGCTGAAGGTGGAGGTAGCCAATCCCACGATGATCGAGGCCTACCAGTCCGGCGTTCCCGGCAACGGCAAGCCGTTCCCCGACGGCTCCAAGATTGCAAAAATCGAGTGGAAACCGAAAAAGAGCACGGAATCCCCTTTTGCTGTGAGGATACCGGACGTCCTGCAGGACGTTTTCTTCATCGAGAAGAACAGCAAGAAATTCCCGGACACGAAGGGATGGGCCTACGCCGCGTTTGACTATGTTCCCGCGTCGGACACGTTCAAGCCCGACAAGACCGGCGTCGTCACCTGCGGCTTTGCGTGCCATACGAGAGTGGCGGCCAAGGATTACATTTTCACTGCGTACAACAAGAGGTGAACGCGAGGGGTGAACGGGAGGGAGCGACGCTTCGTGCTTGCTCGCGTGACAACCAGCGGGAAAGCGGCGAAGTGCGATCCGTTGTCGATGAAGGAGGACGAATGTCAAATGAGAAAACGGGAAGCGCCGCCGCTGCGACTAGAGCGCCGCAGCCCACGGAAACAAATCCCCTCGATCTTGTGCCCGACCAAATTCCTTTCGACACCCCGTATGGCCCACCGATAACACTGGACCGAGCCCAGACGGTTATTCACGCGGCGGTGGCAGAGGCGAAGAAGCGGAATTGGAAGATGAACGTAGCGGTGGTCGATTCCGGCGGCAACCTCGTCGCTTTCCAACGAATGGACGGTGCGATGCTTGCCTCCATTCAGATCGCCGAGCACAAGGCAAGAGCAGCGGCAACCTTCCGGCGCGAAACCAAGCAGTTCGAGGACGGTATCCAGCTGATGCATCTCAACTATCTGCTGGCGTTCGATGGAATCATCGCCTCTCGAGGCGGCATCCCGCTGATCGAACAGGGGGTGATTATCGGCGCGATCGGTTGTTCGGGAGGCACGGATTCCCAGGACGAGATCGTCAGCAAGGCAGGCGCGGGGGTTATCCACCAACTGCCGGCTTCCGAGACAGACAAATAGACAGGAGAATGCAATGACAACGGCAAGCGCGCTCACGAAGTCCGCACAGATCCGGCTGACCCGGCGGTCGCCCGCCTACTGGCGTGTCACGATCGACAACCCGCC
>NZ_CAJCHS010000083.1 GCF_903970205.1 Nevskia soli
AATGGCGCAACCTGCTAGCCGCGTTCGAAGCCGCGCTACGACTGCTCCATCCTGTAATGCCGTTCCTCACGGAAGAACTCTGGCAGCGGCTCGGTCCGCGCGGCATCTCGATCGCCTTGGCTTCGTTCCCGCTCTTCCGCGGGGAACTCGAAGACCCGGCAGCCGATCGCGAGATGGGCTTTATCCAGCAAATCGTCACCGACGCTCGCCGCCTGCGCGCGGAGATGAAACTGGATCCGAAAATCCCCTTCAACGCAACGCTGCATGCCGACGCGGAAGTGTCTGCCGTCGCCGAATCGAATCGCCAGGCGATCGAGAAGCTAGCGATCGTCACCCTGGCGATCCGGCCGGGTCAATACAAAGTCACCATGGAAGCGACGCCGGAGCAGATGCGCGCCCGCCGCCAAAGCCTGGAAAAGGAAGCGGACCAACTCCGCAAGGTCATCGCCAATTCGCACCGTCAGTTAAGCGACGAAACCTTCATGGGGAAAGCACCCGCAAAGGTTGTGGACTCGATCCGAACAAAGTTAGACGGCTACGAGTCGCAACTCCGGACCATCGAGCAGTCCCTGAATGCTTGATATCATTCGCCGCGCGCTCGACGAAGATATCGGCTCCGGCGACATAACTTCCAGGGTCTGCGTCCCGGAGCACCGCCGCGCGACAGGCCGGTTTCTGGCACGCGAAGAACTGGTGATCTGCGGCCTTCACCTCCTTCCGCAAATCTACGATCCGGTCGAAGATCTGCAATTCCCGAAGAAAGACGGAGATGTTGCTGTCGCCGGTGAAGTGATCGCCACGGTAACCGGCCAAGCCCGCCTGTTACTCGAACGCGAGCGCGTAGCCCTGAACTTCCTCCAGCGCCTCTCCGGGATCGCAACCAAAGCCCGCGCATTCGTCAACGAAGTTAAAGGAACCAACTGCAAAGTCCTCGATACCCGCAAGACCACACCAGGCCTACGCGTGCTCGAAAAAATGGCAGCAGCCACAGGCGGCGCGACCAACCACCGCATGGGTTTATTCGATGCGATTCTAATTAAGAACAACCACATAGCCGCTGCGGGCGGAGTAAGTCAAGCACTAGAAAGCGCGAAGCAAGCGAATACAGGCCTACCGATAGAAATCGAAGTCCGTACCCGCGCTGAACTAACCGCAGCTCTAGATCAAGGCGCAACCCACTTACTTCTAGATAACCTATCTCCCGCAGAAGCGACGGAGTGGATTCAAGTAATCAACGGCCGGGCAACAGTAGAAATCTCCGGCGGCATTACTCTCGAAACAGCAGCCCCCTACGCCCGCACAGGAGCAGACTACATCTCCGCCGGCGCGATAACGCACAGCGCTCGCGCCATGGACCTAAGTTTCCGCCTGGAGCTCCTATGACCTGGCAAATCCAACGCCACGGAACTGTTGACTCTACCATGCGCCTGGCCGAACCCCTACCCGTCGGCTCCGTCGTAGTCGCTGACCACCAAACGGCCGGCATCGGCCGCCACGGACACCAATGGGACTCCCGCCCAAACGAAGGCCTCTACGTCTCTCTGGTTCTCAAACCCCACCCGGTCCTAACCCTGGCCCTAGGCCTGGCGGCTCAGAAAGCCCTGCAACAAGTGACCACTCTCCGTTGCGAAATCCGCTGGCCAAACGACCTGATGCTAGGAACCAAAAAGCTAGGCGGCATCCTGGTAGAACTGCATCAGGACCGCGCCGTAGCCGGCATCGGCATCAACATCGGTCAACGCGCCTTCCCTTCAGACTTGAAACCAATAGCCACCTCCCTGGCTCTAGAAACCGGCCTGGACTTCCGCCGGGACGACATCCTAGAAGCACTCCTCCAGCACATCCCCGAACAAACTTCCCTCACCACAGAAGAGGTAATCAGCAGCTGGGAGCAAGCCTCCACCTGGGCGCGCGGTAAGCAAGTCATCGTCGACGAGATCAGAGGCACCACCGCCGGCCTGGACCCGCGCGGCTTCCTTCTGGTCCGCACCGAAACCGGCGAAACGCAGACCATATACGCTGGAGGCGTCCGCGCGCTCTAATATGCTCCTAGCCCTCGACGTAGGCAACACCAACATAACCATCGGCGTCTTCGAAGGCGAGCGCCTCCTCGACTACCGCCGCCTCCGCACCGTCCGCGACCAAACCTCCGACGAGTGGGGTATCCTGCTCCGCAACCTGTTCGCGCTGGCCGGTCTCGACGTCACGCAGATCAAAGGCATCATTGTCGCTAGCGTAGTTCCGCCGCTCAACCGCGCGCTAGGTGAAATGGCCGCGCGCTACTTCGGCCTCGAAGCCGTCTTTGTCTCCCACGACACCAACACCGGCATGCCGGTTCTTTATGACAACCCACAGGAAGTCGGCGCCGACCGGTTGGTCAACGGCGTAGCCGCTTTCCACCGCTACGGCGGACCCTGCATCGTCGTCGATCTCGGGACCGCGATCACCTTCGATGCTATCTCCCGCCAAGGCGAGTACCTCGGCGGAGTTATCGCCGCCGGCATTGGCATTTCAGTGGAAGCCCTATTCGCCAAGACCGCGCGGCTCCCGTTCGTGGCTTTCGAAGTCCCCACCCAAGTGATCGGCCGCAACACGGTAGCGAGCATGCAATCCGGCCTCTATTACGGCGCGCTAGGCACCATTGACGCGATCGTCGAGCGACTCCGCGGCGAACTCGGCGACGACACCAGGATCGTGGCGACCGGCGGCCAGGCCCATCTAATCGCCAGCCAATCCCGCTGGCTCGGCACCGTCGACGAACATCTCACCCTCGAAGGCCTTCGCCTCATCTGGGACCGGATTCAGAGCTCTTGATTCAGAACTACTTCAATTACTTCACCGAGATTGAAGAACACTTCCAGCGCGCCCGCGGCACCAGTCTGTTCCTGCTGTCGCCCCTCGATTGGGCCCTGGTCGAGAGCTGGAAGAATTCGGATATCCCGCTCGAAGCGGTGCTCCGCGGCATCGACGACGCATTCGAGAAGTGGCGCACGAAACGCATCAAGACACAGCAAGTCAACGGTCTCGCCTTCTGCGCGCAAGCGGTGTTGACCGAAGCCCAGCGCACCCCCGGACCACGGCCCAAAACCGAACAGCAGGACGCGTTCACCCCGGAAGAGGTCAAAGCCTTCCTCGAAGCGGGAGCTGCGGCGCTCCGCGATCGCGAAGCATACCAGTCGATTGCGGATTCCCTTGAAGCTCTCTCGACCGAGCCCCCCGCCGACCTGGAAGAATTGGAACAACGCCTGAGTATTCTCGAGCAGAAAATGATCGCAATCGCACGAGCTGACCAGCCCGAAGACGCCGCCCTGGATGCCCGCCGCGATCTGGATGCGCAGCTTGCCCCGTATCGAAGAAAGATGAGTGCGCCGCAATTAGCCATGCTGGAACGGCAATTTCTGGAGCGCCGCCTCATCGAACAGGCGAATCTGCCTCGCCTCTCGTTGTTTTATTTGCGTTAACGGATAATTCCGGAAGCCCAAGGCATTAAACTTTCGCAACATTTCGCTGATGTGGAACGTCTCATCCAGTAGCCGACGGTTTTGACAAGTTAGGCGCCGTTGTTGAGGGTTCCTGGCTGGTTCCCCTCTCCGTTCCGCGACGCCAGCCGGCAAGCGCTTTCCTCCGAGCGCTTGCCGGTTTTTTCTATATCGAAGGCCTGGTGACTTGAAACAACGCGCGCCCTGGAACGAAGGGCGCCAACAGCCCGGCCATTCCGTTGGCAATCGACTTCCGCAATACTGCCGCCGCGCGATATTGATTCGCCAGCATCCGCCGGCAATCCCGCGCATAAGCGGACGGCGCCGAACCAAATGCCGCTGCACGACCCGCCAAAGCGCCCGTGCACATCGCGTCCAGCATCCCGGATCCGGTAAATGGGTCGATGAACCCCAGCGCATCCCCAGCCCGGTAAGTCAGCGGACCATCCGTCTGCTCGAACGCCGGACCATGCACCAGCGGGCCCGTAATCAGCCAGTCGAGAACCCGCTCGCCGGCAGGCATTTCCCCGGCGAAATGCGCTCCAGTCAGCTTTTCGGGATCGAAACCGAAGCTCTTGAACAAAGACTCCGCCACCAGTCCGCAGACATTGATAACGCCGCCCTCAATCCGGTTGATGCCGATGTAAAGTCCCGGAGCAAACAGCAGCTCAATGCGGTCATTCGGTACTCCCGCGAAATGAGCCTTGAACCCGAACAGCCGCGATCCTTTGGGCGCGCACCCGCGACGCCCGTGCGCCACCACGGTACGCTCGTGCATCCCTCCGGCCGGTTCCGGAATGAGCTCGGCCCCGCGCGCGATCGCCTGATCCAGCAGCCATCGGTCCAGCGCGTACCGGCTGATCCCAAACGCCGGATGCTTCAATCGCCAGCTCTTCGTCGTTCTCCCCAGCCGGATGCGCGCCTCGGTAACCCGCGCGGGCCGCAGCTCCAGAAACCCCGGAAGCAGTCCGAAACGCGCGAACAACGGCCCTGCTTCCGGCGACAGAAACTCCCCGCAGACCTTATGCCGCGGCAGCCGCGATTTCTCGAAAATCTGCACGGGTGCGCCCGCATCAAGCGCGGCCAGCGCAGCCAATGAGCCGGCGGGACCGCCCCCGATGACTGTCACCCGTTCAGGCATTGCGTAAGACCAGCGCCGAGTTCTTGCTCCCGAACGCGATGCAGTTCGCCACCGCATATTCGAAGTCCAGCCGGCGCGCTTCATTCGGCACGTAGTCCAGATCGCACTCCGGATCGGGGTACTCCATATTCAACGTGGGCGGCACTTCGCGGTCCCGCATGGCCAGCAGCGTTGCCGCCATCCCCGCCGCTCCGCAGGCGCCCTGCGGATGACCGATGATGCTCTTCAGCGACGACCCCGCCAGCCGGTACGCATGCCGCGCAAATGCCAGCTTGATGGCCCGCGTTTCGATCTTGTCGTTCAACTCGGTCGCTGTCCCGTGATAGTTCACATAAGCCACGGCCTCGGGCGGAATCCCGGCTTCCTCCAGCGCCATCCCGATGGTTCGCGCCGGCTCTTCGCCGCACTCCTCAAGCCGCACCCGGTGATACGCCTCGCACGTCGATGCGTAACCCGCAATCTCCCCGTAGATATGGACCCCGCGCGCCAGCGCATGCTCGCGTTCTTCAAGCACGAAGAACCACGCGCCCTCGCCGATCACGAACCCATCCCGGTCCCGCGAGAATGGCCGCGACGCCCGATGCGGTTCATGATTCCACCGCGTCGTCAGGATGCGCATGAGCCCGAAGCCGCGCAGAATCAACGGGGCGATCGGCGCGTCCACACCCCCGGCCACCATGCAGTTCAGCACGCCCGCCTGTATGTTGCGATAGGCGTAACCCACGGCGTCGGTCGACGACGTGCAACCGGTCGAGATCAGATGGCTCAAGCCGCGAAACCCGAAGCGCATCGAGATCTCGCTGGCCAGCGTCCCAATGGTCGACGTCGGAATCAGGTACACGCTGCAGAGCCGCTGCTGCCCGGTGTAATAGAGCCGGTATTGCTCTTCAGTGAACTCCCCGCTGCCGCCGCCCGAACCGACAATGACGCCGATTTTGCGCAGTTCGTCCCGCGAAAGCCGCTCCGGTTCAACGCCCGCGTCGGCCAAAGCTTCTTTCGTTGCCGCGATCCCCAACGGCGCGACGCGCGACAAGTGCTGCCGCTCCTTCGCGTTGACGTACTTCAGCTCGTCGAAATCCCGCACCTCGCCGGCCACTTGAGCCGTGTGCCCGGAAGGGTCGAATCGCGTGATCCGGCGGATGCCGCTGATGCCGCGGCGCGTTGCATCCCAGAATGCTTCCCGGCCGATTCCATTGGGACTGACGGCTCCAATTCCGGTGACCACCACGCGACGTTTCACTCGGTTGCGGCTTTGCCTTTACCTTTCCGTCAGTATAGGCTACGAGTAGATGATGCATTCCGGACCACGCGCGCGCGAATGAATTCACGATCCTCAGAACGCACGCTCGCCGGATTGCAAACCGGGATGGCGGGAGCTTTGGTGATGCTGGCGTGGATGGCGATCTCCATGTTGTGGACACGCCATTCGGTCTGGTGGTTTCCCAACCTGATGGCGACAACATTCGGAGGCGACCCGGCCTTACACACCGGCTTCGGCAAGTATTCCGCCGCGGGCTTGGCGCTACATCTGCTGATCTACAGCGGGCTCGGCGTGGTGTTCGCGTTCCTCGTGCCGGATCGCGCGACGCACGGCCGCCTGCTGCTATCGGGTGTTCTGCTCGCGCTCGCGTTCTACTTCTTCATGTACGGATTCTTCTGGAAACACGTGAATCCGCTCATCCCGCTCTACAGCCCGGATCGCCAGCTTCTGGTCGCGCACGTCTTCTACGGCATGATGCTCAGCCGCTACTCGCGTTATGCGCAGAGCGCCGGCTGGGCCAGGCAGTAAGCCGGGCGATCGATGAACAATCCGAGCGCCGCGCCCGCATAGGCCTTCGCCGTTCGCGGCTTCTGAGTTCTAGGGTTCTCGATGACGCATTTGTTCGATCCGCTGCGCCCTTCTACCCGGACTTGGCCGCCGTTGCGCGTCACGCGAAACGCGGAACCGCAGCCGAACTCGTGCTGTAGGGCGTCGATCGGAGACTCCGCGCCGTCCACGATGTGAATCTGCCCACCCGCGCGGATCAGGATGGTGAGTGCGGGGGACGAGCCTTCCGGCGCTGCCATCGCTGCGTCAAAGATTTGCCCCGCTTGTTCCGTAAACGCGCTCACGATATCTTATCGGAGCGCGTTCGAAAGTTTTAGAGAATTTCTACTGCACGTATACGGTGATGCCCGATTGGCTGTTAACACCGCCAACGTTGATGACGACCGGTTGCGCTCCCGACGGCGTTCCCGCCGGAATGGTGATGTTGACTTGCAAAACCCCGGCAACCAGCCCGGGAGCATCTCCGGCATAGTCAACGGTCGCGGGCTGTCCGGCGACGGTGGCCGTAACCGTCGCGGCGAGAGTTGGGAACGGAGTCGTCGTTGGTATGACCTCGCCATCCGCCGGGAACGGCGAAGTGATGCCGGCGCCACCGCCGAATAACGCGATTTCCGATCCAGCCGCGGCGGGATTCGTCGACGAATTGAGCGTCAAGTCGGGATTCAGGATCGCTCCCGGTCCCGTTCCGTTCGCGCCCGCGCTAAAGAGCGCGGGTGACGCAGCTTGAATCGGAATCGTCACCGTATTCGAAGTGACTCCGTACGCATTCAGGTAGATGTCGGCCGTAGTCTGCCCGGTAAGCGCGAAAGGCAGGATCACGTTGACTTGGCTCGGAGATGCGTAGAGTATCGGGCATTGAATGCCGTCCGCGAATACCTGGACTCCGCTTAGGAGCGTCCCGAAAGTGTCGGTAGCCGCTTGTACCGTATTGCCGCCCGATGTTCCCGACGTGAGATTGGTCCCAAAAACCGCCATCAAATCGCCAGGCGCGGCAGGTGCACTCGCCACATAGCTGATCGCGCTCGTCACGGCAGCGATGACAGGAGTCGCCGGGCTGCCCACGGTTAGGGTTACCGGGATCGAGATCGTTTGCTGCGTCGAACCCGAGGTAGCACTCACCATCACGGTCGCCGAGTAAGTACCGGCAGCCAGTCCCGTCGTGTTGACAGTCGCTACCAGACCCGAACTGTTAAACGCGAGGCTCAACCAACTCGCGGGTGACGGCCCGGTGGTGTAAGTTGTCCCGAACACAAGAGCGACCGTCTGCGGTGCGGGCGACGGTCCACCCGCGGTTCCGCCGAAGTTGAGCGCCGCCGGCTCCGCGGCGAACGCCGCGCTTGGAGACACCACCAAAGTTACCGGCACGTAAAAGGGCGAGTTGTTGATTCCCGTACTGGATACCTGGATCGATCCGGGGTAAGTCCCTGCCGCCAGTCCGGTCGGATTCGCGGTAAGCGCAACCGCGCCGGTACTCGCATTCAGCGCGGCAGTCAGCCACGAACCGATCGCCGTCACCGTATATGCGGCGGTTGGAGCCGCGGGTGTTAGCTGGATTGTCTGTGTTGCCGGAGCGGCCCCGCCGGGCGCCGCCGTGAACAGAATGAGCGAAGGCGACGCTGTCACCGCCGGATTCGAAGCCGACGTCACGTTCAGCGAAACCTGCACCACCTGCGGCGAATTACGAACACCGGGCGCCGTAATCGTCACCGTGCCCTTTGAAATGCCTACGGGCAGACCGGCCGGATTCGCGGTTATCGTAAACGAACCGGGACTGGTTCCCGACGCTGGCGTGACCGAGATCCAGGACGCCGACGGCGTCAGCGTGTACATGAACTGCGTCGCGGTATCGCTGCTGATCGGAAGCGTCTGGCTGAGCGTACCCGGCGCGGTCAGGTACACCGCATAGGTCGCCAGCGAGATATCGGTTACCGATCCCACATTAACCGTCACGGGCAGCGTTGCCGTCTTTCCGCCGGCGCTGATGGTTACGTTGTTCCCGTAGCTCCCATTCATCAGCCCGGTTGCGTTCACGCCGATGGTGATGGTCGCATTGGTCGTACCGGAAAGCGGCGTGATCGGCAGGTAGAATTCGTTGCCGCTTACTGTAAACGAAACCGGCGTCGGTGTGGTTATCTGCACCGTAGCCGCATTGGGCGTGGAGCTTCCGGCCGCTACGTTGAGAGTCAGAGCCGCCGGGGATAGAGTGATGCCCGTGGTACTTCCGCCGCCGCCGGATGAGGTCGAGATCACACTCACCGTTACGTAGGCTGTGGCCGTCGGGAATCCCGGTACGCTAACCGAGATCGCTCCGGAGTAAGAACCCACCGCGAGACCCGCCGCGTTCACAGTGACGGTCAGAGTTGCCGGCGTCGTGCCGGTTGTCGGAGATACGGAGAGAAACGAACTACCACTGGTAACCGCTGCGGTGAAGCTTCCATTGGCGCTGCCGGTAGGCACGGACACGGAAACCTGCGCGGTGCCTGAAGTGGTTGAAGACGGGGTGTAGAAAGTGAACGGCGTGATCGCCGAAAGTTGAAGCTGCGGCGTGCTGCTGGCGGTGACCGTATACGTCACCGGGATGCTCAAAGGAGCGCCGCTGGTATCCGCCGTCGTATTCAGCAGGACGGCGGCGGTGTAAGTTCCCGGCGCAACGCTCGCGCTGAACGTCAACGTGACGGGAGACGGCGTCGTGCCGGACGCCGGCGTGACCAGCAGAAACGAAGTCGGGGAGCCATTGCTGCCTGGGCCGACCGAAGCGGTGAAGCCTTCCGCCCCGGTGCTGTCATTCACGGTAATCGTCTGAGGGGCCGGCGCGCTGCCTCCGCTGTAGCTCGCGCTAATCGAAGTGGGGGTTGCCGACAGACCGGTCGCGACCACGGTCCCGGTGATCCCAACGGTGCCCGTTGCGCCCAAAATGTCATAGCTAACCGACGACGCGGGAGCACTGATGTTTACCGTTCCGAACGCCAGCGGAGCCGGGTAGGGAAACGTGACGCCGGGCAGCACGAGATTCGCCGTGAAACTGCCCGACGAACCGGAGAAATTGGCCGTAATCAAGCCGCCGGTGGTGATGCTGATCGTGCCCGTATTCGGCAGCGTCTTCCCTAGCGCCGTCAGTGTGATGGTCGCGTTATAGGTGCCGCTGCCTGGCGGCGTCACGCTTTCGAGCGTCGTCGTTATGGTTGCCGTCGCCGGAGGGTCCTGTGTTCCCAGTCCGAGCGGGTCCGGCTGCCCCGCAATCTCACTGAAAGTCACGTTGATCGTGTATGAGATCGGATACGCCAGCGCGCAAGACGCCGCGCAAATCAGGAAGACGGCTAAAAGGAAAGTCCGGCGAAGAGAAAACATAGATGTCCAAGTGCTCCGTTTTAGGAAATTGCAGGCGGATGCCAGAATGCCCCGGTGCCGAGCATCATCTAAATGTATCAGTGTGTCCCGGCCGTTGGGACGTTTCAACTTCCCAGATTTGTCAGAGCGCCCGCTTGGAACACCATATCGCGTGATTCTTCACCGTGAATGCGCCGCCAGTCTTCATACAATCTGCCGTAACTCGCTGTAACGTAATCGCCTTCCGCAAAACCAAGTTCGGCGGCGATCCGGTCGATCCACTCGGGTTCGCCCTCGATCTCGAAGAAGTTCCCGATCGGAGTCTCGTCGAACGTCACGATACCCTGCTCCCCGTCGCGCTCGAATTCGGTACGGAACTTCTCATAGGTGAACTTGCGGCTAAATCCGATCCGGTCGAGAATGATTCCGATGTTTTCCGTGGAATCGAGATGAATTTCGCGTTCTTCCCGCGATTTATGCGGGCCCGCCTCGGCCACGCCCTTAAACGTCAACGTCTGCCGGGAGCCCGCGGTTCGCAGGCGCAAGAGCTTGCCTGCGGAACGGAGCTTCATCTCTTCTGTATCCAGCACCTCGTTATGTTCGAAGACGCGCGCACGGCTCGGGCGAAATCGATGACTGGACAGCAAGGCGAGCGAGCGCGCCGGGTCGGGCGCGCGCAACTTGATCTCGATTTCACGTCCCTGAGACATCTGCGTCAGTATAATATTCGGTAACGCGCCCGTAGCTCAGCCGGATAGAGCAACTGGCTTCGAACCAGTAGGTCGGGTGTTCGAATCACTCCGGGCGCGCCATTTTTGACGGATCGATGTATCACCCCCGCGGCGGCATGCAGGATGTGCGGGCACAGAATTAGTGTTTTACATTACGCCGGACAAAAATCGCTGTTTCGTGCGCTACATTAAGTACTACTATTGGCTATACGGATAACCGAAAGGCGTTTATCTTTGGAAGGACGACCGATGGCTTGGCTCGCCTATACGAACTTATTCTGGAGGACTTTGTGTTAAAACTGGCATATCTAACAACTGTGATCGCAATCGGGTGCGTTCCAGCTTTTGCGGGATCGATCGACGATTCCGGCGTACTGAATATCGCGGGAAGCGTAGAGATTTCCTTCGGTAACATTGACTTTTTTCCACTGGGCGGGGGGAGCGGGACATTCTCGATCTTTGCCCCGGAAACCGGGATTTTCGGCCCGCTGCTGGGATCTACCGGCACGATCATGGATTTGAACAACACGACTGAACCGGTCGGCACGACGGTCAGTGTTCCGGATTTCATGACGTTTTCATCGGCGCCGAATCTGGAGTTGACCCTGACCGAACTACCGGCGGGCACGTTCGGTTCGTCATCGTGCTCAGCGCCGGCCGCGGCGGGACAGACATGCACACCGCCGGGAACGCCGTATGACCTCACCAACCAGACTGCTACCAGTTCGACGGCGTCATTCACGGTGGACGGGTATTTGACCGACACCAACAATCCTGGCGTGCAGACCCCATTCACAGGTATCTTCACCACGCAATTCGAAGGTATGAACTTCCAGCAGGTTGTCGCCACGATCGAAGGCGGCGGGACCGTGGATGCGTCTTATTCGGCAACTTTCACAGCGACTGCAACGCCTGAACCGGCCAGCATGCTGACCATGCTCTCGGGCGGTCTTCTGCTCATCGGAGTCGGAGCCTTCGGGAAGAAGCTTCGCCGGACGAACAGCTAAGTATTCGGCCGTCGCCGGAGTCGTTAGGGAAATCGGGCGGGATCCGAGGCTGCAAGCCTTCTCGGGTTCCGCCTTTTTCTTTGCCGTTGCTGTCCGGGTGCGCTCTAGCTCGCGGACCGCAAGGCTTGTTCCTCGCGAGGACAAATAATCGGAGTTGATATAAGGCTGTGTCTCACCTCATCGACCAGCTTGGCGTACGCGAGGTTCGGGCTGCGCGAATCGAAGCGGAGCATGTCGATCTCACAGTTATAATCCGGGTCGTAGTAGCGCGGGAGAGGTTCTCCGAACGCGCGAAGCGACGAACCGCCGATTCGTCGTAGCATTGAAGAGGATCCGTGCTTCACGGTGGCGGTCGTGATTCCGAGACAACCGCCCGCGATCTGGCCCCACGCGAACGTCCCAAGCGCCATCTTTATGCCTTCCGCAGTCCCCCGCAGCTCGGGTTCGAGTACCCAGCCGCCGATTTCTACCAGCGAAAAAGAACTGCGGCGTGCCTTGGCGAGTTCGCCTTCCACCGCGGTTTGCACGCGGTGCGCCCATCTCTTACAGCCGGATGCCGCAGCCGCCCGCCGTACGCTCAGCCGCTGAAAGGAGACATTCGCCGGATGCACGTGGTAACGCACGCAGCCCGTGACCCGATCCCCGTCCGAAACGATCACCAGGTGCCATGCCTTCTCGTCCAGTTCGGAGCGGTGCCGCCCAAGCGAATCCAACCCTGTCTTCGGCAGCGCACCCTCTTCGACCATGATCCGGCCGCGGAGCCTCTGAACCTGGTTGAGCAGGTTGTAGTGCTTGGCTGAATCTTCCTCAATGGTTCGGAAGGGGCCGGGGATTCTGCTGCCCCCAGGCGCCAGCATGACCAATTCCCGTCGTCCGCGGGAAGCGTTACGAGAGCCGCGCGACATGTGTAATGTGCTCATCAAAACAAAGTTCCTGGTTAGAAATGGAGGGACCCGAGAATGGAGTTGCGACAAATACCGTATAACGGCTAATTAGTTCTAAACATCGGAACGGCTGAGAAGTCTCGCCGGCGACCGATAATTCATGGCCATCTACAGTTGCTTTACAGTTAGGGGCAGCCGTAAGACGAGGTTGCAGGAGACGAGACGCATCCCCCCGTATCCTGCTGAAAACTCGAAAACTTCGCTGAGCGGTACGCCGGGCAACATCGCGCCATCGGAACGCGACGTAAGCACCGTATTCCGTGGTCGCCGTTTTCAAAGTTGCGTGTGGAAGCTTTCGTGAGTGATGACTTATAAGAGCCGAGAGTGGCAACAATTTCTTAGCAGAAATCACTTGAATGGCTGTCCCGTGTAGATTATTAAAGCTCTTTTTTCCAAGCCTCGTGAAGATTGAATCGGCCGGAATGACGGTTACTGTAGTCCCTCCCAGCGTTTTCGTCTCTGAACACGATTTGTGTGGCGGCGCGGCGGGAGCTCGCGAGTCAAGGTCTGTCCGGGCGCCTAAGTCACCCGGTAGATAAAGCCGCGTCGCTAACCCTTGTACGATACTGAGTAGCGGCCCCCACCCCTTCCGGCGGGGAACAGCGAAAGGAACATGCATTTTCAGCTAAATGTCGATTACAGCCCGCGCGGCGATCAGCTAACAGCTATCGCGGAACTGACCAGGGGTTTAGAAGACGGCGAAAAACACCAGGTCCTACTGGGCGTTACCGGGTCAGGCAAGACCTTCACGATGGCCAAGGTGATCGAACGGATCGGCCGGCCCGCGCTGGTGCTGGCTCACAACAAGACACTGGCGGCTCAGCTCTACCACGAATTTAAGAGCTTCTTTCCGCATAACGCGGTGGAATACTTCGTCAGCTACTACGACTACTATCAACCCGAAGCTTATATCGCCTCGAGCGACGTTTATATCGAAAAGGAAGCCACCATCAACGATGAGCTGGATAAGCTGCGGCTTTCAGCCACCCGGTCGTTGTTCGAGCGCCGGGACTGCATCATCGTTTCCAGCGTCAGCTGCATTTACGGCCTGGGATCGCCCGAGGCCTACTACGGAATGCTTCTCATGCTCGAAAAGGGTCAGAAGATCTCGCGCCGCGACATCATTTCAAAGCTGGTCGACATACTTTACGACCGCAACGAAGCCGACTTCAAACGCGGCACGTTCCGGGTTCGAGGCGACACGATTGAGGTATTTCCAACTTACGATGACTTTGCCTATCGCATTGAATTGTGGGGAGACGAAGTAGAAAGCCTGTCGCAAATCGACCCGCTGCTCGGCCAGGTGCGGCAAACGTACGCGCGCCTCCCGATCTACCCGAAAACCCACTATGTGATGGCGGATTCGACCAAAGAAGAAGCCATGGCATCGATCCGCGAGGAGTTGGAGTGGTGGCGGCCGCAGCTCGAAAGCCAGGGCAAAATCATCGAAGCACAGCGGTTGCAGCAGCGCACCCTGTTCGATCTCGAGATGATGCGTGAGATCGGCTACTGCCACGGCATCGAGAACTATTCCCGGCATTTCTCCAAGCGGCTGCCCGGCGAAGCGCCTCCCACGCTGCTCGATTATCTGCCGCAGGATTCCGTCATGTTCCTCGACGAGAGCCATCAGACGGTTCCGCAGCTGCATGGCATGTATGGCGGCGATCGGTCGCGCAAAGAAATCCTCGTCGGGCACGGCTTCCGGCTTCCCAGCGCCCTGGACAACCGGCCGCTTACGTTCGAGGAGTTCGAGCACCGCGTCAACCAGGTGATCTATGTATCCGCGACCCCCGGGCCTTACGAGCTGACCAAGTCGTCGGGTGTCGTGGTCGAACAGATCATCCGTCCGACCGGATTGGTGGATCCGCCGATCGATATCCGGCCTGTCAAAGGTCAGGTTGACGATCTGCTGCACGAGATCCGCATTCGTGTCGAGCTGAATCAACGCGTGCTGGTGACGACGTTGACCAAGCGCATGGCCGAGAACCTGGCCGAGTATTATTCCGAAGTCGGCGTGAAGTGCAACTACCTGCATTCGGAAGTGAGCACGCTCGACCGCATGCGGATCCTGCGCGATCTGCGGCGCGGAGAGTTCGACGTGCTTATCGGCATCAATCTGCTGCGCGAGGGCCTCGACCTGCCCGAGGTATCGCTGGTCGCGATTCTGGACGCGGACAAGGAAGGTTTCCTGCGGTCGAGCGGTTCGCTCATCCAGACCATCGGCAGGGCGGCCCGTCATCTGGAAGGCCGCGCGATTCTGTATGCCAATGTGATCACGGACAGTATGCGGCATGCGATTGATGAGACCGCGCGCCGGCGCACCACGCAGCTGGATTACAACGAGCGGAACGGGATTACGCCGCAGTCGATCATCAAACCGATCGACATGAGCCTGGTGGCGATCGCGGAAGGCGATTACATTACGGTTCCTATCGAGAAGGACGAGGACACCGAGGAGATGTCGCCGCGGCAGCGCGAGGAGTTCGTCGTCGAACTGGAAGCGCGCATGCGCGAGGCCGCGCGCAAGTTCGAGTTTGAAAAGGCCGCTCAAATCCGCGATCGAATCAAACTGCTCCGCACCAAGGATATTGCCGGGATTGGGATCCCGGCCTGACCATGCAATACGGCCTGATCGGAGCGGGACCTGTCAGCCAGTACCTGGTTCGCTGGTTTCCTCATTTACCCGCGGAGCTGGGCCCGGTGGCGGCCAACAACCCGCGGCTCGCGAGCCGGATCGTCAATACCTTGCGCGCGGGATCGGCGCTGCGAGATGTCAGCGGATTACAGGATGTCTCGGTTATTCTGATTTGCGCTCCGGGCCATCATCTGGAATCCTTGTTGCCATTTCTCGAGAACGCCGCACTGGATTGGCGGGGCAAAAAGATCGTCCTCTGCAATTGCGTTTTGTTCAGCCTCGAGATGGAGCACATCCGCGAGTGCGGCGGCCATGTCGCTTCGCTTCGCCCCATCGCCGGGATGCCCAAGCGGCTGCTGATTGAAGGCGACCGGGAGGCGGTAAAAGCCGCGCGTTACTTCGTTACGGAGATGCGCGCGGTGGCGGTTGAGATTGAACCGGAGTCCACGGCGCTATTCCGTGCCGCGACGACGTTTGCGACGTCGTTGTTTACGCCCATGCTCGAAGCCTGTATGCAAGCGGTCCGGGGAGCGGGGATCTCGGGGTCGCTGCGCGATCAGGTGGTCGAGTCTCTATTTCAGCAGGGGCTGCGCTCGTATCTTTATTCGGGGAAGAAGAGCTGGACGGGCACCGTCGCGGACGGGAACAAGGAATGGATGAGGCGCGAATTGGCTTGCCTGGAAGAGCTTCAGCCGGAGCTTGCGGAACTCTATCGCACAACCGCGACAGCCGGCGCGCGGCTGTTTAAGAGACCTCGGTCAATCCCGCCTCCCCCCGAGGTGAACGCCGCTGAAACAGCCTCATTCCGGGAGCCCTATTGACCCACGCCATTCCGAAGACGGGGCTCGAAAATCAACTTTTACAAACTCTGACATTCCAAACTGGCATGCTGAATAGAAGATTCTTAATTCGACAGGAGGAGATTTGATCTTTCGTTCCCTTTTTGGCAGTGTCCTCGTGTTGGCAGCGGTGGCCCCGCTCGGCGCGTCAGTAACCATCACCTCGTTCCTCCCCTCGCTGAGATCACCTCAGAACCTCGGCACTCCGGTTACGTTCATTGCCAAGGCGAGCGACTCGGGTTCCGGACCACTCGCATTCCAGTTCAGTGTGAGCTTCAATGGCGGGCCCTACACCACGGTTCAGGGCTTTCGCGGTTATCCGCTCGAAGCGGGGGCCGCTTCGGACATTTTTGTTTGGGGGGCGGCGCTAACGGAAGGCTCCTATTCAATCCAAGTGACTGTCGAGGATTTCACTAGTGGTCAGAGCGCCGCTCGGACCCTGAATTATAAGTTGAACGCGATTGCGTCCGGACCGAATCTTGTGTTAACCGCCACGAGCAACCCCTTGGTTGTGCTGGCGAGCGGTCCGAGTTGTCCTTCCGGCAGCTCGTTCAGCGTTGAGTATCGGGTTGCAGGCACCGTAGCGGCCAATTACACGAATCCCATTGCGTGTGACGGCACGCATTCGATGAATCAGTATGTGACGGGGCTCTACGCGGACTCGAGCTACAAAATGGATTCCGTAGTCTCGACCGGCACGACGCAGGTATTTGGTTCCACGGGCGCCAGCACCAGCACCGCATCGCTGCCCATCGGAACGACCACGTTCCCGCCCACAAAAGTAATCACGCCGGCCGGTGCGGGGGTTGATCCGTCGATCAAGAACGTTCTGTTTTCAACGTACGGTTCGGATGAAGCCAGTTCGGTGTTCCTCCCGATAATGACGGACCTGAGCGGAAACGTGCAGTGGTACGCCGCTCTTTCGGACCCGTTCAGCAGCTCGGTGATGACACGCCTGCTGCCCGGCGGCAACCTGATGGCCATACGATATGGAGACGTGTGGAACGGCAGCGGCAACCTGAACAAGGGAGCCGCATCCGCGGGGCAAACGGTCGAGATTATCGATCCGGCGGGCTACCTAGTCCAGTCCACGACCACGCAAGCCGTTGCTGAGGCTCTCATGAGCTTAGGTTATGCGGGCACTTCGCATTGTTCCACGGTTCCCACGCCGGTCTCGATCGGAACCCAATGTTTAGCTTCTTTTGACCACGAGTTTCTGCAGCTACCGGATGGCAACTATCTCGTGCTGGTCGAGCAGGAGTCTATTTTTCCGCCGGGTACCCAGGGCAACACCACCACCTGTACGGTATCTGGATCGAGTGTGGGGTGCAATGTAGATATCGTCGGGAACTGCATTGTCATATTGGACGGGACCACGCTCCAGCCGTTGTGGTTCTGGAGTCCGTTCGAACACGATGGGGCCGCGGAGCTTCCGATCACCAGACCGGCGATCAATATCGGAGCTGACGTTAATAATCTTTGCAATGACAGCGGCGCAGGTTGCGCCCCGGTATGGCTAGCGGGCACCACGGGAGTAACGGTCTATGCGAACGATTGGTTGCACTTCAATTCGGCGTACTACCGTCAGGCGGATGGCAACCTGATCATTTCGCTGCGGCATCAGGATTGGGTGGCCCTGGTGCAATATCAGAATGGAGCCGGAAACGGCGATGTTTTATGGCGGCTCGGATGCTCGCCGGGCCTCACCCCTCCCGTAAGTCCGGTTTGCGGCGATTTTACCTTTAACAATGTTTACAACGATGTCTACCCTTGGTTCTCGCACCAGCACGACGTCGAGATCGATGCAAACGGGGACATGACAATGTACGATAACGGAAACACCCGAGTCTACGAGCTGGGCAACTCACAGAACAGCCGCGGGTACGTAATTAATGTTAACGAGGTGAACTTTACTGTAAGCCCGGTTCTAATCCAGAACCTTGGTTATCAGTCGGACGCCCTGGGCAGCGCTCAATTGCTTCCCGACGGCAATTACTTCTTCCAGGCTTCCGATATCATCTATGCGTCGGGCGTTAAGGTACATGACGCGCCGACTCATGCGCTGGAAGTGCAACCGACCACCGGTGAAAGCGGCGATATCCTGTTCGATCTAAAGACGACGATAAGCTATCGCGGCTTCGGGTTGCCGAACCTATACGACAGCTTCGTACAGTGATGCTTTGGACCTACTGAAGGAGTTGTTCGAGGCTGGCGGCGTCTAAGATGCGGAGGGTGAGTGCTTCCAGGTCTTCGGGCGTTTGACGGTTGAGCCGCTCCTCCGCCCATTGCGGAATCGCGCCGAACCGCTTCTCGAGTAAGCGCCTCAGAACGGTCAGTTCGCCTTCCGCAAGACCGCGCTTGTATCCCGGTCCGAGGACTGCATTGTTTAGAATCAGTTCGCGAAGATCATCCATTCGTTGAATCCCTTCTTGCACGGCTTTGTCCAGCTTCCGTAAGCCGGCTAAAATCGACAACTGCTCAATCGCTTGCTCCCGCTTTGTCTCGTCGAGCGTTGCGATCTTTCGGAGAATCTGGTCGATCGCGCTTCGCTGGTCCCGCAAACGAGTCACGATCGCTAGTACATTATCGCCCACGTGGTCGCTCGCCAGAAGCGCTTCGCCATCGAGATCGCGCAGATCGATCACCTCGAAGCTATAGTTAAAGCGGGGACCTTCGAGGCTGGTTTCCATGCGAAGATCCGGCTCTCCCGCATAGAGCACGATCTGCCGGGCAAACGTACGGTAGATGCGGAAGATCGCCAGCGCGTATTCCGCCATTCGCCGCGGCATTTCCGCATCGTTGCTGGTTTGCAATTCCAGATGCAAGAGGCTGCCGTCATGGGTTTCTCCCAGCAAGTCCAGCCGGGGGTTCGCGACTTTCGGCAATTCAATGTCGAGCCACGTTTCAATCGACAGTCCTGTCGCGGTATAGACGGCGCGTCCGGCGGTGTTCCGCAACAGCGTCTTCAGCGTCACATCGTAGGTCTGCGCCATCGGGCCTCTCTATTGTGTGCCTTGGGCCGTGACAAAATCGGACGAGACAATGAAAACGGTCCATCTGATCTTCTTCGATGCGGGGGGCGGACATCGCAGCGCAGCTAACGCATTGAAGCAGGTGGCGGCGGAGCAGCAGCGTCCCTGGAACATCGAGCTGCTGAATCTTCAGGAGCTGCTGGACCCGCTGGATTTCTTCCGCAAATTCACCGGCGTGCGCCTGCAGGACATCTACAACAACTCACTAAAACGCGGCTGGACCCGCGGATCGCGCCAGATTATCCTCACGATGCACGGCATCTTCCGCCTGTATCACCGGCAGCAAGTCAAGCTGCTGGAGGAATTCTGGCGAGCGCATCCGACCGACCTTGTGGTTTCCGTGATCCCGCACTTCAACCGCGCTCTGTACCAGGGGCTCCAACGGGCCGAGCCGGGCGTTCCTCTGGTAACGATTCTGACGGATCTGGCCGACTTTCCCCCGCACTTCTGGATCGAGCGCCAACCTCAATATTTCGTCTGCGGGACGGACAAGGCAGTGAATCAGGCCCGGCGCATGGGGCATCCCGACGAACGCATCTTCAGGGCTTCCGGAATGATCCTCAATCCCAAGTTCTACAGCTATCAAAAGGTGGATCGCCGGGCGGAGCGGGCGCGGCTCGGTCTCGATCCCGATCTCCCGACCGCCCTGGTTCTGTTCGGGGGGCATGGCTCCGCGGACATGCTCGATATCGCGCTGCGCCTGGAAGAATCGCGCGAGCGCGTCCAGTTGATTATGTTGTGCGGGCACAATCGCAAGCTCGCGGAGCGTTTGCGGCTGGTGAGCGCCCGGGTCCCGATGCACATCGAAGGGTTCACGCGCGAAGTCCCTTACTTCATGCAGCTGGCCGACTTTTTCGTCGGAAAGCCGGGTCCGGGAAGCGTTAGCGAAGCCGTCGCGATGGGCCTGCCGATCGTTGTCGAGCGGAACTCGGCAACCATGCCGCAGGAGCGCTACAACGCGACGTGGATCGATCAGAACCACATCGGTATTGTGCTGTCGAACTTTCGCGAGATTGCGTCCGCCGTCCGCGAAATGCTGGATCCAACAAACTTCGCGCGATTCCGGAGCCAGGTCAGCAGCCACCAGAACCGCGCGGTTTTCGAAATCCCGGATTTCCTCGAACGGGTCCTTGAGGGCGCCGGCGAGGTTAAATACGCGCGGCCGGCGAGACTGACGTCGTTGTTTTAATCAGCGATTCGAGTTGATCTTCGGGCATGCTCAGGCTGACGTTAACGGCCGTTCCGTCGGTGCTAACCACAAGGCTCTTCAGCATCGTGCTGATCGCCTCGGGTATGTTGGCGCCATTCCCCTGTGCGGAGATCATCTGAACCGCGAACTTGGTCAGATCGCCGATCGAACTCGCATCCTGCGCGCTGGCCGCGATGGCCTGGACACTCAATTGGATGCTCGCGCCGAATTTGACTCCGCCGCTGGTCTGCGTGATGCTCGAAAGCACGGCGGATGGACCGTTCGGCCCCGCCATACCGGGAATGAACGAAGAGAGGGCGCCTGTCGACACGGTCCAGGCATCCAGCGTGGTGCTTAGCTGATTGATGCGCGCCATGATCGCGGGGCTAATGGAGTTCGATCCGTTCCGCCGGTCGAGCGCCGCCTTCACGCTGGACACGTTTCCGGCGACCGCCGTGGACGCGTCCACAAAGGCCAACGCCTCGGCCTTATTGATGGTGAGTAGCGTGGCGCCCGAATAGGTGGAGACTACCACTTGAGCGTCATTGGCCGCGACACCGAGAATCTGAGGAACGTTGAAAGTCCCTTTGGCGAGAACCACTCCCGCCCATGAACGTATGTCAATCCCGGGCGTTCCCTGCGGCGTGCCCGTTTCCGCGGTAGCGCTCACCGCGGGAGCCGAAGGCATCGCCGTAGCAATCAGGACTTCCGTCAGATCCCGCCGTGGATCGAATCCCGTCTCGGCGATGAACTTATTCAGCGAATCGCTTTCCGGCATCTGGGTCAGCAGAAATTGAATGAACGGCGAAGTCTTCAATTGCTCGACGTTGATCCCCGCGTAGGTGGAGGCGCCCGGGGGCGCCATATTCAGTAACTGCGGATCGGCGGCAAAGGCGGATAAGGAACCGAAGGCCAGCAGCGCCGAAAGCAAAGTGGTTTGTCTCATGAAGTACTCCTTCCGTCATGGTTACGAACAAACAGCCCGACGGGTTCCATATTTATTACTTGCGTTTATTTCTTGCGGACTAATTCCCGCACCGGCACTTGCTCCACAATACGAATCCCGAACCCTTCCAGAGCCACAATCTTTCGCGGATGGTTGGTTAGTAGACGCACGGAGCGCAACCCGAGATCCGACAATATCTGCGCGCCGATCCCATTTTCGTGCTGTAACTGCACATGCGAAGACTGCTGGCCGCCGGTTCCGGCCTCATGCCGCAATCCCGGCCCGTTCTGATGCAGGTACACCAGCACGCCGCGCCCCGCGTCCGCAATCTGCTGCATCGATCCGCGGATCGTCCCCTGGCAATCGC
Organism: Nevskia soli; assembly: GCF_903970205.1. Classification (GTDB taxonomy): domain Bacteria; phylum Acidobacteriota; class Terriglobia; order Bryobacterales; family Bryobacteraceae; genus Bog-113. The sequence goes on from NZ_CAJCHS010000083.1 coordinate 21,466, forward strand.
ACGCGGTCGACCCGAACACATCGCCATAGACGCAGTGCGAGTGCATCCGGACCAGCACCGGAATCTCGCTGTCCGAAATGTCTCCCCGGACCAGCGCGACGTGTTTCTCGGGTTCGATGTCGCTCGAATACCAGATGGCGCGAAAAGGTCCGAACTCCGTCTGAATCGTGCTTTCCGAGCAGCGATGAATGTAGCGCTCGTGCTGCATGCGGTAGCGGATGAGGTCGGCCACCGACGTCATCACCAGGCCGTGCTTCTTGCAGAACTCGAGCAGCTGCGGGACGCGCGCCATGGTGCCGTCGTCGTTCATGACCTCGCAGATCACGCCGCCCGGCGTCAGACCGGCAAGCCGGGCGAGATCGACGGCAGCTTCGGTTTGGCCCGCGCGAACCAGCACGCCGCCTTCACGCGCCCGCAGCGGAAACACGTGGCCGGGCCGCGCCAGGTCCGACGCGCGCGTGCTCGGGTCGATCGCGACCTGGATGGTCCGCGCGCGGTCCGCCGACGAGATTCCGGTGGTGACACCTTCTTTCGCGTCGATCGATTCGGTAAACGCGGTGCCGAACGTCGACGTGTTGTGGGAAGACATCAGCGGCAGCCGGAGGTAATCGCAGCGGGCGGCGGTGAGTGCGAGACAGATCAGGCCGCGGCCCTGCGTCGCCATAAAGGTGATGGCGTCGGGCGTGACGAACTCCGCGGCGATGGTGAGATCGCCTTCGTTTTCGCGATCCTCATCGTCGACGACGACGATCATGCGGCCTTCCCGAATGGCCGCTACTGCTTCGGGGATGGGGACAAAGGCCATGCGAGTGGAGAAGCTTTCGCTTTGTTTTCAGTGTACTGCCATTGGGGGCGCGAGTGCGGTTCCCTTGGGTTTGGGATAACTCGGAGCACTCTGCCAGCGATGTAATCGCGGGTTTACGATCGGTCGCAGATGATAATCATCTCCTGAACCCGCCTTGACCTCCCATAGTGAAATCACTATATTCGTAATTGCGGAACGCGAGTGACCCGACCCTGAAACCAGTAATTTGGGTTGGTTCGAGCCTAAGAGACGTTCGAGTGTTTCCCGACGCTGTCCGGGACAAGATCGGTTATGCGCTGTATGTGGCGCAGCGTGGAGGCAAGCACCGCGACACGAAAGCGCTGAGCGGCTTCGGCGGCGCAGGCGTGCTTGAAGTGATATCGGACGATCGTGGTGACACATTTCGAACGGTATACACAGTGCGATTTGAGGAGGCGGTCTACGTCCTGCACGCGTATCAGAAGAAATCGAAGCGCGGCCGTTCGATCCCGCGCCTCGATCTTGAACGGATCGAACAACGGTTGCGTGAAGCCGAACGGATATCCCGAGACAAAACCGGAGGAAAATGATGCGCAAAAGGAAATCTGGCCCTGAAGTCCGAAACGTGTTCCAGGATCTAGACGTGCCGGATGCCGCTGAACACCTGGTTAGAGCGCAGTTGGTTTTCAAAATCGACGGCATTCTGAAGAAGCGAAAGCTAAAACAGGCTGAGGCCGGCAAACTACTGGGAATTCCGCAGCCTGATATCTCGAAAATGCTGCGCGGCGAATTCAGGCAGTTTTCGGTAGAGAGGCTACTACGATTTCTGGTAGCGCTGAACCAAGATGTCGACATCGTCGTGCGACCCCACAGCGGCGACCGGGACTCGCCAACGCTTCAAGTGTTCTAAGAGACTCCTCACTTGCGGCTCGGGTCACCGATGGCACTAAGTTCACCATAGGTGACGTAAATGGCGACGGAAATCTTGACGTGATCGTCACTACTTACACGGGCCTGGGCTGCTCGGAGACAGCGCCTTGCCTTCTAGAAGTGGCCTTCGGAAACGGCGACGGAACCTTCGCCACGCCGATAGTGTCGTCCCTTCCGGGGGCGTTCGGTATAGGTGCAGCCGACCTTAACGGCGACGGGTTCGCCGACCTTTTGATCACGACCAGTAGCGCAACATCCGTAATGCTGGGGCGCGGCGACGGAACGTTCACTGCCGGCCAGAGTTTCGCTCTTGGCTGCGCTACTTTTGCGGCCACGCGGAGCGCTGATCTGAACGGGGATGGTCTGCCCGACCTCGTGGTCGGCTGCTACGAGAGCAGCGGAAAAGAAATACCCTACGTAGCCACCTTCCTGAGTAAGGGCGACGGCACCCTCCATGGCGGATCGTTGCTCGACGTCCCAGGGATTGTAGAAGATATCGAGCTTGGTGATATCAACGGGGACGGCAAAGTCGACGTTGTCGCGGCGGGAGGAGAGGGTGACGCGTACATCTTTTTAGGAAAGGGCGACGGAAAGTTGTTCAATCCCTACAGCTACGAGAGCGACGGAAACACCGTCGGGGTCAGCTTAGCCGACTTAAGCGGGTCGGGTGCCGCGGATCTGATTCTCGTCAATGCCGCCGCATACGATTGGTCAATCTTATTGAACAACGGCAACGGTAAATTCACCGACGGCGTCACTATTTCGCCCAGCCTGAATGCCCAGTGGGCAGTTGAGGCTGATGTTAATAAAGATGGCCTCCCCGACCTGGTTGTCGCAGGTTATGGGGAGATCCAAATTCTGTATGGAACCGGCGAGGCGAAATCGCCTTTCTCCCAAGGTCCCGTCATTTCGGCATTCGACGCAGACTTCGTGTACATCGTCTGCGGAGATCTGAATGGCGATGGGATCGACGACCTGATCTACCTTTATCAGGACCAACAGCAGAACTTCTCTTTTTTCGCTGCCGTTTACCTCGGCACCAGTGGGGGAGGGTTCGCGTACTCTGCGACTTACTCAGCCGGGCCTCCATACCGGAGCACCGGGCCTGGTCTAATCGCCGATTTGAACCATGACGGAAACCCGGACCTGGTCACCACCAGCGGAGTCATGCTGGGAAACGGTGACGGTGCCCTCGGCGCATTCACTCCGTTCCCTACGACGATTCCTTCGAATATAGGTGGCGGCTACAATTTCCCCCCTGCGGTGGGCGACTTCAACGGTGACGGAAATCTGGATGTCGCGACGTTCCAAAACAATCAGGGCTACTTCGACTCCTACATTGCCATTCTCTTAGGGAATGGGGACGGCACATTCCAGGCACCGACAGTGACGAAATACCTCGGGAACTCGATCTCTGCGGGCGACTTCAACCACGACGGCAATCTGGACCTCGCGATCGGGGAGTCCGCTGCCGGCTTCCAACTTCTTCTCGGGAACGGAAAGGGCGCATTCCGGCAAAGCACTAAGATCGACGTAAGCCCGGCGCTAATTGGCATCGCCAGCACGATCGGTGATTTCAACGGCGATGGAAACCTCGACGTTGCGTTTGTCAACGAGGACGCTTTTACTGTTTACGTCGTGCTCGGGGACGGCAAGGGAACGTTCTACAATGCCGCCAACCCGATCGTACTCGGGACTGGCCCCTACCCGCTCCAGATTCTGGCGGGCCCGTTTCACGCCGGCGGATCCGACGCAACCGAGGACTTGCTGACGGTGAACGGCACGCTAACACTCCTGCCGAATATCACGTCCCATTGACGCGGTAGGGCGAACGCGACACTTATCTGCATTCCCGCGTAACGATGTCCGCTGCCCCGCGTCTGTGACAAAATAAGGCAGCCAATGACGTTGTTTGAGCCATTTTCGCGGCTGACGCTCACGTCAGTCATCGACATTCTGGCGGTTGCCTTCATCATCTACCAGTTCCTCGCCATCGTCCGCGGCACGCGCGCCGCGCATGTGCTGGCGGGCATCGTCACCGTCATCGCGGTTTACATCGTTTCCGGTTGGGCCGGCCTCGAAACGCTGCGCTCCCTGTTGGCCTATCTGATTCCGTACTCCGTGATCGCCGCCGTGGTTTTGTTTCAGAGCGAAATCCGCCGCACCCTCGCGCGCATCGGCCGCAAGAACTGGTTCGCGCGCGGTTTCCGGCGGCCGGAATCGACCGATGAAGTGCTACTCGCGCTCTCGCTCCTTTCCGAGCAAAGGGCCGGCGCGCTCATCGTGCTTGAGAAAGACACCGGACTGCGCACGTTCATCGAAAGCGGCGTGCGCCTGGATGCCGAGATCTCCCGCGATCTGCTGCTCTCCATCTTCTATCCCGGCGGAGCGCTGCACGACGGGGCGGTCATTATCCAGAAGGAAAAGATCAGCGCCGCCGCGTGCTTTCTTCCGTTGAGCACCAATCCGGCGATTTCTTCGAAGTTCGGAACACGGCATCGCGCCGCCATCGGGATCACCGAAGAAACCGACTGCATGTCGCTGATCGTGAGCGAGGAGAGCGGGGCCATTTCGGTTGCGGTGTTGGGCGAACTCGAATATAACCTGACCGTGGAGCAAGTGGATGAGCGTATTCACAAGCACTTTGGGTCGGGCCGGTACAGCGCGTCAGCCGGCGGCGCGCTCGCTCCCTCTCCGCAAGAAGGCGCCCGCGAAGCGAACCAGGATGTCAAGGCGGCCCGCACATGAGGAAGCAAATCGGTTTCGGCCAGCGGATCTGGACGAGGTGGATTCTCGCGAACTGGCCCTGGAAGCTGCTGTCGCTGGCAGCCGCGGCGGTGCTGTGGGTCGCCGTCGCCAGCGAACCCGAGATGGCCACCGTTCTGCGCGTCCCCGTGCAGTTCAAAAACACGCCCTCGACGCTGGAGATCAGTTCGGACATTCAGAGCACGGTGCGCCTGGAACTGCGCGGGGCGAGCGGGCGTCTGCGCCAGTGGAGCGCTGCTCCCACGCCGGTCGTTCTGGATTTTTCGAAGGTCACCACTCCGGGCGAGCGCACGTTCAATATCGACGCGAGTGAAATTCATCTTCCGCGCGGGGTTCAGTTGATGACGTCGGTTCCGGCGGAGCTACGGTTCGTCTTTGAGAATCGCGAGCAGCGCGCCGTTCCCGTGCAGATTGAATATGCGGGAACGCCGCCGAACAACGCGCGGGTTGTCAAGGTCGACGTCGATCCGCCCAACCTGGCGATCACCGGCCCCACCAGCCGCGTGAATCTGGTCCAGTCGGTCACCACCGACCCCATTGACCTCTCCAACGCGCGCAATGGACAGGTTTTCACGACCGCGCCGTTCATTAAAGAACCCTTCGTGCGCTTCGTTCATTTTGAGAACGTCCGGGTTAAGGTCATACTCGGTAGTTGACAATGGCACGCCAGTTATTCGGCACGGACGGGGTCCGCGGTGTTGCGGGCGAACCGCCGCTCGATCGCGCAACGGTTTCGGCGCTGGGCAGCGCGCTCGGCAAAGATCTGCAGGCGCACGGCCGCGCGGAGCCTGTGGTGTTGATAGGGATGGACACGCGCGAATCGGGTCTATGGATCGCCGAAGCCGTCGCGGGCGGCCTTCGGGAACAGGGCGTGGCCGCGCGTTTCGCCGGAGTGATTACCACTCCCGGCGTTGCCTACCTGACGCGCACGGGCGGTTTTGCGGCGGGCGTGATGATTTCCGCCTCGCACAATCCGTATCAGGACAATGGCATCAAAGTCTTCGCAGCAACCGGTTATAAACTCCCGGACGAAGAAGAACTGGAGATCGAGCAGGAGATCTTCCGCGTTCTGCCCATGCATCCGGTTGCCCCGCAGCCGTTGCGGGCCGATCCGGAACTTGCACCGAAGTACGCCGACTTCCTGTTGTCCACGTTGCCGGTGCCGCTCGATGGATTGCATCTGGTGATTGACTGCGGTAACGGCGCGGCGTCGGAGCTTGCACCGGAGATCTTCAGGCGCGCCGGTGCCCGGGTCACGGCTATTCATAACCAGCCGAACGGCCGCAATATCAACCTGGATTGCGGTGCCTTGCATGTCGAGTCTCTGGCCCACGCCGTCGAGCGCGAACAAGCCGATGCCGGGATCGCGTTCGACGGAGATGCCGATCGCGCCATCCTGATTTCGCGAGCCGGCCGCGTGATCAACGGCGACGCGGTGCTGCTCATCATGGCGCGTGCCATGCAGCGCGACGGCGGGATGAGCGGCAATACCGTCGTCTCGACCGTGATGTCGAACCTGGGGCTGGAAGTCGCGCTGGGGCGCAACGGGCTTTCCATGGTGCGCACTCCCGTGGGCGATAAATACGTCCTCGAAGAGATGCTGCGGATCGGGGCAAGTCTTGGCGGCGAACAGTCCGGCCACGTGATCTTCCGCGCGTTCGCAACCACCGGCGACGGGATGTTGACCGCACTCCATGTGCTCGGTGCGGCACGGAAACAGCACAAGACGATCGACGAACTGGTGAGCGATCTTGAAATCTATCCGCAGAAGCTGGTGAATGTGCGCGTGCGGCTACGTCGCAATCTGGACGAAATGCCGGCGGTTCAGGACGCGGTTCGCGCGGCGGAGAAGGCCATGAACGGCGATGGACGCATTGTCGTGCGATTCTCCGGCACGGAGCCGCTGGCTCGCGTGATGGTCGAAGGACGCGATGCGGAACTGGTCGAGCATTTCTCGCACAGCATCGCGGACGTGATCGAAAAAGAGCTGGCCTAATCGCGACGTTTTCACCACCCTGGATGCCGCTGCGGCTCTTCTACTCCGATCTCTACACCATCCCTCTGCCGCCCGGCCATAAGTTCCCGATGCCGAAGTACCGGGCGCTTCGGGAGGCGTTGAGCGGCGATCCGCGCTTTGAGTTTCAGCCGTCGCCTCTCGCGTCTGCGGACGAGATCGAACTGGCCCACGATCCTTCTTATGTCAGGCGTTTTCTGGAAGGACAACTAACTGTGGCCGAGATACGGCGCATCGGATTTCCGTGGTCGGAAGCTTTGGTGCAGCGTACCTTGGCATCTGCCGGAGGGACGCTCGCCGCGACGCGCCGGGCATGGGAGTTCGGCTGCAGCGGGGCTCTGGCCGGCGGAACGCATCACGCGTTCTATGCCGAGGGATCGGGCTTCTGCGTGTTCAACGATATCGCGATCGGCATTCTGGCGCTGCGCGAAGCCGGCAAGATTCAGCGCGCGGCGGTGGTCGACTTGGATGTCCACCAAGGTGATGGAACCGCGGCGATTTTCAACGACGATCCTGACGTCTTCACGTTCTCGATGCACGGCGAGCGGAACTTTCCGCTGCGTAAGCAAAGATCCCGCCGCGATGTTCCGCTCGCCGACGGCGTGGGCGACGATGAGTATCTGCGCATTCTGGAGCGGGAGCTGCCGGCGGTCTTCGCGTTCGAACCCGAGGCGATCTTCTATCAGGCGGGTGTCGATGTGCTGCGGACTGACCGGCTGGGCCGTTTAGCGTTGACTCACGCGGGTGTGAGGGCACGCGACGCGATGGTGCTGCAGGCCTGCTTCGATCGAAGGATTCCGGTTGTGATTACGATTGGCGGCGGGTATTCCGATCCGATTGAACCGACAGTCGAAGGGCACGCGTCGACGTTTCGAACCGCGGCGGCAATCTTGTCAAATCATCCTTGAACGCACCTGGCCACGATCAACGTCACATCATCATACTGTTCAACGGAACTAAAAGCCTCGATCTCACGAACAATCGCCCGGCTTAGTGCCTCGCCCGATTCTCCGGCGCGCCGTCGCACTGCCGCAATCAACCGATCCTCTCCGAACTCCTCTCCCGCATCGTTGATCGCTTCAGTAACTCCGTCGGTATAAAGCACGAGAGTATCTCCCGGCTGTAAGTGGCATTCGCCGATCTCGCCATCCCACTCACTAAAGAGTCCGAGCACGGTACCCGTCGCATCTAACCGCTCGATCTCATTACCGCCCCGGAAAAGAAGTCCGCAAAGATGCCCGCAGTTGACGAAGCGTAAGCACTGCGTCCGGTCGTCGTATTCCGCAAAGAACAGCGTTGCATAAGCGCTGTTGGCCGTATTTTCATAGAAGAGCCGGTTGACTAACTGCAGCAGACGGCGCGGCTGACTCCACGCGACCGCGCACTGGCCGCGCAGGTTAGCCTGCAAGTTAGCCATAAGTAGCGCGCCCGCAATCCCTTTTCCGGCGATGTCTCCGATAACTAATCCAATACGATCCTCACCTAGATTTAGGAAATCGTAGTAATCTCCGCCCACCTGGCGCGCTTGTTTGCAGATACCGGAGTAATCGAGGGTCCTACACGCGGGCCGGCTTTGCGGGAACAGTCTCGCCTGCACCTGCTTCGCGATTTCCATTTCCTGGGCCGCGCGGCGTTCCGCTTCAAGTCTCGCCGCCGCCGCGCGCCGCTGTTCTTCGATCTCGCGGGTGACCGCATCGAAACTAACCAGCGCAAACTCGTTTCCGTCGTCATCCGCGAAGACGGTGAAGGTCCCGCCCCAATCGCTTTCGCGCGGCGCATGCTGGAAGGGGACACCGCGCTCCGACCAGAGACGCCATGTCGCCGCAACGTCCTCCGTAACAAACATGATTCCGGTGGTACGCCCGATCCGTCCGTACTCTTCAGAAGTCGCTTCCGGGGCGACCACCACCAGCACAGTGAACCCGTCGGGCGGCGAGAATCCGACCCACCGCGAGCCGCTTTCAAGCCGGACATCGAAAGCCAGAGTGAATTCGAGTTTGTCTACGTAGAATCGAGTGCTCCGATCCTGATCGCGAACGTAAATTGTGACCGATTGGATACGAAGATGCGGCTGCGTGGAATCGTTCGCGTCAGGCTGATTTGCCATATCAAGGTAATGCTAACCCGATCCCCACGCGGTAACCCCGCACAAAAATTTCTGCGGCTCTTGCAAAAAGATATATCTTGAGCTATATCTTAAATATGTTTGAACACATTTTTAGAACGCACGATGATTGCGGCAGACGCGGTGAACGCGGCTTTGCCAGGCGCGGGGAGTTCGGCGGCGAGGGCCGCGGCGAATTTGGGCACGGTTTCGGACGGCACGGCCGTCATCGGGGCGGCTTTGGATCTCGCGAACGGTTGTTCGACGCCGGGGACATCAAGCTCGTTGTCCTGAAGTTACTCTCCGAACAGCCGAGCTATGGATATCAGCTCATCAAGACGATGGAGGAACGCCTCGCGGGCGGTTACTCTCCGAGCGCGGGCGTCATTTATCCCACTTTGACGATGCTGGAAGAAGAGGGATTGACGACCGCTTCCCTTGAGAACAGCAAGAAGGTATACTCCGTGACACCCGACGGTGTGGAATATCTTCAGGCGAACGGAGCGCGGATCGAGGAGCTATTCGCGCGTTTGGAGGAGGCCGGCAAGGGTTTCGAGCGTGTCCGGTCGCCGGAATTGATGAAGGCTTTTCATAACCTGCAGAGTGCGATCCGGGCGCGTATGTCCCGCGGGGACGTGAAGTCCGAGAAAGTGGGTAAGATCGCCGACGCGATCAACGCGGCAGCGAAAGCGATCGATGCGATGTAGCGTGTCGAAAGCTCGAAAAGACCGCTCAGCAGACTCATTGCGTTACGTTCAGCCCCACTCCGAGCCCGACCGAAAGGGAGGGTATCCGGGTGGAACGGAGTATGTTGGCGGTCATTTTCGAGCGAGCCGCGACCCCTTTGGGGGTCGGTTTTGCTCCACATGTAACTCGCCGGTAACTCGCCGGGATTAACCGGCAGGGAAGACAAAATCGGGTGCGCGAAAGTTAGTGACCCATCGCGTCAGGAATAAGGCAGCCCGGGCGATATCGACGGATCGAACGCGCGTGTCGCTTTGTAGACTCAGGGCTCTCTACAGCCCTACTTAGGAAGCTTATTCAACAAACCTTCCCACGCGAAACCGA
>NZ_CAJCHS010000084.1 GCF_903970205.1 Nevskia soli
GAACCAGGGAGTGTTCGACGAAACATAAGACGGCTGATAAGCCCAATTGTCGAAGTTATAGTAACTGAACAGGCCGACATAGGACATGAAGATTCCGGCGTCGATGTTGATCCCATGCATGGTGTTGATGTGGTACCCGCCGTAGGCTTCCGATAGATAACGATCGGCATCGGCGATGTCCCACTGACCCTTCGCGTAACTGGGATCATTACGGATGGTTGCCACGGAGTACTCACCGAATTGAGTCATGAATCGGGCGCGGACATTGTCCCAATGGAAGTCGCCGCCGAGACCCATCTGCTCCAGCTGGATCTCGTTGGAACGAAACAATTCGCTCGACCCGCCCATGGAGTCATCCACGGGCTTGTTAAAGTCGTACGTATAAGTAATATCGGCGCGAATTTCCGGGGTGAAGAACTTGCTATCGAAGGCAACGTCCTTGTTACGTGGGTTGCCGTTCAACCAGGTCCAGTCGTAATCCGCGAATGGCGTGAAATTGTCGACCGTGGGAGCGGGCGCGGCTTCCACTATTTTTTGAGCGCCCGGCGCACCGGCGCTCTGCCCACCAGGCGCAGTACTCTGAGGAATCGCGTTGGACGCCACTTCCTCCGGTTCCGGACGCTTCATAAATCCACCGGCAACCGGTGAGTTGTCGACCGGCGAAACCTTTTCAGGCGGGGGGGTGGTCTTTTGGGCGCTTAACAAAGCCTCAAGTTGTTCAATGCGCCGCTTCATTGCTTCCAGCTCTTCAGTAACAGAGACGGTCGAAGCTGCCGTTGTGGAGGGAATGCTATTCGGCACAGCATCCGCGGCGGCGAGTAGAAGATCGACCTGCGCGGTCCTCACGGGCGCGACTTGCACATTAGTCGAGAACTTTCTGAAGCCTTGCTTTACGGCATCTACTTCATAGTGTCCGGGCGCAAGGCGGTCGATCGCGAAAGCCCCATTCGCGCCACTAACCGCGGTCCGGTTCGTTCCGTTGTCGACGTTATGGGCGACGATCTGGGCCGACGGGACAGGTTGTCCGCTGGCTGAGTCGAGGGTCACACCGCCTAGTCCTCCAAACACGTCTGCGGCCGCAGCCGGGGATGGCAGCGCCATAACTTGAATCGCCGTGCAGATCGGCACCAATACCGTAATAAGTAGTTTCCCGGCCATACCGTTTCTTTTCCGTCGCTCTTCCTCGCGCTTCATGGGCAAAGTCGTCTCCCCCAAGATTGGGCGACGGGCCGTTAGGAAGCCATAAAGATTTCGGCAAGATTCCGTGTTTCCGGATTTGGGCATTGGAGAAAAATGTGCCAACCTAATCGGTTTTTTCGCATCGGTTTAAAGCCTCACCGATAAAAAGCACTCAAACATATCACGATTTTGTAGCCGGGCACGACGGGTTATTATCGAATTCCCAACGTAATTTGTGTGTTATTGTGCGACGAGACTAACGGGGAGCCCGGCTTTTCAGGGGGCAGGCCAAGAGAACGCGAAGGATAATCGTCATCCACTTAGTACGTCTGAGCGCACTTTATAGGAACGCGCCCAGTTACCTTGGCCGAGTCCGCCGGGCGAAACAGACTATCCGATCTTCCAGCCGTTCCGTATGACAGGCTTCAATAGTTGGTCCGCCGCCGCGTTATTCGTAATCTTCATGTTCTCCGCGTCCCACTCCAGCCTGCAGTTCAGCTTGGTGGCGATAGCGCCGAGCGCAATCCACTCGGTGAACGGCGCCGACACATTGAAGTTCGAACAGGCTGGAGAGCCGCCTTTGCAAGCGCGAATCCAGTCGCGGTAATGTCCGGGCGAACGCGGCAGCATCTCCGGTGGAAAATCGTAGTCCTTCATCTTCTCTACAGGCAGCAGGCGCGTGTTTTCCCCGTACGTTCCGGTTGTGATCATGCCTTTCTCGCCGACAAATAGGCTGCCATTCGTGCCGTCGTTGATCATGCCCATCCACTTAGCGAGCTTGCGTTCCTTCGGAGTCATGTTCGCCTCGTCCGGCGCATGCCGCGGTGTCGCGGGCGGCATCTCCCTGGGCGAAAAGAACTGATCGGTGAATACTTGTCCGATAATCTGCCGCTCTCTCGGTTTGAGACCCGCGTCCGGCCGGCTGGTGCGGTTGTATGGCAAATCGCCCAGGATTTCCCGTTGCGGCGCATTGGGGAAATTCGGCTGCTTGTCCCGCATCGCGTCATACCAGAAGATCTTGACCGGCGGCATCGACCCTCGAGCCGGAAAATCGAATCGCACGACCGATTTCGCCGGGAAGTAAATGTCGCTACTGCCTTCCTGGCGCACGCATTCCACCGCCGTGGGCGCGCCCAGCCGCAGTGCCATGTTTGCCGCGCCCAGGATATGACACGCCATATCTCCCAAGGCGCCCGAGCCGAAATCGTAGAACCCGCGCCACGTGAACGGAAGGTAGTCGTCGCTGTAAGGCCGGTCTTTTGCGACGCCCAACCAAAGATCCCAGTGCACCGTCGAGGGCGCCGGCGAAGTTACGGGAGGATCAATCGCCCCTTGCGGCCAGACCGGTCGATTGGTCCACGCATGCACTTCGGTGACATTGCCGATCTGGCCCGACCAGATCATCTCCGCGCATTGCCTGGTTCCCTCGTTCGAATAGCCCTGATTGCCCATCTGCGTCGCCACGTTGTATTGCTGCGCGGTCTTCAACAATTCGCGGCACTCCCAAACGGTATGCGCGAGCGGCTTCTGCACGTAAACATGTTTACCGAGCTGCATGGCCGCTATGGCCGCGGCTGCATGCATGTGGTCCGGGATGGTGACGATGACCGCGTCGATCGCGGCGCCCTGTTTATCCAGCATCTCGCGATAGTCAGCGAACTTCGGCACGTTCGCGAAATGCTCGAAGGTGTTCTTTGCCGATACCTCGTCGACATCGCACAAAGCCACGATGTTTTCCGTCGCGGCGCAACCCGCTATATCGCTTTGGGCTTTGCCGCCCGCTCCGATCGACGCAATGTTCAGCTTTTCATTTGGAGACTTATAGCCGAGACTCTTGAGCGAAAGTTGACTTCCAAAGCCGCCCAGCGGCACGGTGCCCGCTAAAAGACTGCCATAGAAAAAAGTGCGACGCGTGATCGGTTTGGGTGTCATAAGAAAGGCAACGGCTAATACGCATCATATTCCCACGCTTTCCTCGGAGTGCGGTGCGCGTAACAGTCGAAACGCGGGGCCAAGCGCACCGGGCGAACGCAGAATCGATACGCGGCAACTTGGCGCTGATCGGTTCGGAAGTCCGCCCCCCGGTTCCGATTATCGAACGGGCAAGCCGCACGGCTTTGCCAGATCGACACACAATTAAAGTGATCGAAAACTGTTATGGATCGTACATTATCATCAAACCCATGCTTGTAACCAAACTCCTCCGAACTTTTTATAAACGCCATTTCGCCTATTTATTCGTGATCCTTACGCTGACCGCGATCGACGCTTTTGCGCGTCCGATCAAGACTCCCCCGCCGCCGCCACCCCCGCCGCCGGTAGTCCCCGCGCTTTTGGCCATGATAAGCGGTTTATCGTCCTTGGTTCTCCCGTAGCAGCAATCTCGATCCGTCTCCGTGAAGTGCCGCCGGCTTGCAACGAAACCGGCGGCGCTCCGCCTGAAAACCCCTCCTTGGCGCCAGCGATATCCCCCGGTCACAGGCCATTCCACGCGTGCTCTTTCGGGACGACTCGCGTTCCGAACCGACCTCCCTTCAGATAGTTAGAACATCGGTTGCGTCCCCATAACCCGGCGCAATCGTCCTCCGCTCCGCGCGGGCAAGCGGCATTTAGTGGTATATATTGGCTTCCCCCCGGCGACGGGGGAACATCGCGAAGAGCACCCGACTCGACGTGAGTAGCCACCTTCCAAACGCATTCCGCGAAGCTGCCGGGCTTCCGCGCATGCATGGTTGGGCGACCGCCGCGCGCTCCGACCTCCGAGTATGATGTCCGAAAAAATTCGCGTTCTTGTCATTGAAGACGAGCCCGCGGACGCTGTATTACTGCTTCGCGCTCTGAAGCAGGATGGCTTCGACTTCGATTGGGTCCGCGTGGCCACGGAAGCCGAGTTTCTATCGCAATTACTAAATGCGCCTGAGATTATTTTGTCGGACTTCGACTTACCGGGATTCGACGCATTCCGCGCCCTGGAGTTGTTACAGGAGCGTGGCCTCGATATTCCGTTCATCCTGGTGACCGGACGGCAAGGGGGGGACCTTGCGTTTGACGTCATGAAAAGCGGCCTAAGCGACTTGGTTTTGAAAGACGAGCTTGAACGGCTGGGACTCGCGGTTCGAACGGCCATCGAGCAATGCCGGTTGCGGCGCCAAGAAACGGCTATCCATGTTGCCGGCGAGATATGAAATGGGGCGAAGCGACTCGATATCTCAAGAGCAACGAGGGGCCCCCCTCCAGTCCGCCGCATGGCTGCCCGCATCCCATGTCCTCGCGATTATTTCCGGGACATTGGCGATCGGCGCCTTTACTGCCTATGTGATTCGCCACAATCACCAAATAACATTAGACCACTGGAGATCTGAACTAAGCGCGTCCGTAAGCTATCAGAATTGGACGCTGCGGACGTCGCTGCAACAGAGCCAGGACGATGCGCGGATGCTGGCTGACTTCGCTGCAACCCGGGAACTATTGTTAGGCGAAAGTAACCGCGGATTTAGCGCCGGAGACCTGACCGCTCTAAAAAATCAGGTTCTTGACCGTTTTGAGGAATACAGAACGATCTATGAGTATGACGCCGTCTATCTGTTCGACCCGAACGGCCGGATCGCGGCTCAGGCCGCCGGTATAGAGCCTGGGACGTCCGTCATTACCGGTCCGAAGTTCATCGAGATTTTCGGATCGGTTGTACGCGACCGCCGTTTCGCGGTCAAGTTGGCGCAGGGCGCTAAAGGCGAACTTACGGTGGTGTTTCTGATGCCGGTGTTTGATTCGGCAGACTCCAAAAGACCGCCGGCGGAATCTCCCATTGGTGTCGTTGTCATCATTGATCGTTTTGCCCGCGATCTGCTGCCGCTAATCATGGCAAACCGCACGGGCAGCCGCACCGGCGCGACCGTCTTATTGCAGATGGAATCCGGTTTAGGCCGCTACCTGACCATTCCCGCCGGCTCGGTACATACGTCCGACACGCTGCTTCAAGGGGCCGGTTCAGCGGTCGAAAATCGCGCGTCATTCGGGGAGTACGTTGACAACCGGGGAGTCGACGTTCTGGCCGCGATGGAGAAAGTCGAGAACATCGGCAGTGTCCTCGTTCGCAAGGTGGATGAAGATCAGGCGCTGTCTGATTTTCGCCGGGTCGCGCGCATTGAAACGATCGCTGCGATGTCGATCCTGCTGGCCTATATTGGATTGATTTTCATGCACAATCGAAATGCTGTCGCGCTGGCGATGCGGCATGGGCTGGAACGCCAACAGTACATCAACCAGGTGCTGGAGGCGACCGTGGCCGAGCGCACCGGGCAATTGGAGCAGACCAATCAGAAGTTGCAGCGGGAGCTTGCGGAACGCCAGCGCGCGGAAGAGGAAGTCCGGATGCTGAACGCGGACCTGGATCAGCGGGTGAAGGAACGCACCGCGGAGCTCGAGGTCGCCAATAAAGAACTGGAAGCGTTCTCGTACTCCGTCTCGCACGATCTCCGCGCTCCGCTCCGCCGCATGCGCGGCTTTTCCACCATCCTACTGGAAGAACATGCGCCGCAACTAACGGATGAAGCCCAGCAGCTACTCCAGGTGGTTAATCGAAATGCTGTCCAGATGGGCGAACTAATCGACTGTATCTTGGCGTTTTCGCAGCTTGGCCGGCAGCCGCTGCGCAAACAGAAAGTGGCCGCGGCCGATGTCGTTCGCGTGGCGTGGCAAGACTTGAGCGCCGAGCGCGATGGAAGAGAAGTTGAAATAACGATTTGCGATCTTCCGGTTTGTGAGGCCGATCCGTTGCTGCTGAAGCAGATATTTATCAACCTACTCTCGAATGCTATTAAGTACAGCCGCATCAGGGAGGTTGCAAAGATCGAGGTCGGATGTAAGAAGTCCGGTGTTTATTACGTTCGCGACAACGGCGTCGGCTTCGACATGCGCTACCTGGATAAGTTGTTCGGTGTGTTCAAGCGGCTACATCGCACCGAAGAGTATGAAGGAATCGGCATCGGGCTCGCGATCGTGGCAAGAATTGTTTATCGGCACGGCGGACGGGTTTGGGCGGAGGCGGTTTTGAATGAAGGCGCAACGTTCTATTTCACGTTAGCGTAAGGAAGGCCATGCAGGCATTGCGATTATTGTTAGTCGAAGATAACGAAGAAGATGCCGAACTGCTCTTGAGGGAGTTACGCAGGGCTAGTTTCTATCCGGAATGGTCGCGCGTAGACACGGAAGAGGATTTTCTCAAGGCGTTGCACAAAGGGCCCGATATCATACTCTGCGACTATTCGATGCCGCGGTTCAGCGGGCTCCGGGCGCTGAAACTGCTGCGGGAAAGCGGGCTGGAAATCCCGTTCATTCTGATCTCCGGCGCGGTGGGCGAAGACGTGGCGGTGGAAGCGATGCGCGACGGCGCCACGGATTACCTGCTCAAAGACCGCATTGCTCGCGTCGGAGCCGCCGTAAGCCGGGCCCTAACGCTGACGCAGTTGCGCGCGGAACGCAATCGGGCCGAGGAGGAGCTTCGCGCGAAGGTCGAGATGCTTAACCACGCGAATCTGGAGCGGGAGCAGCTGATCGACCGTCTTAAGCGAACGCTATCCGAAAAGACCGTACTGCTGAAAGAAGTGCATCACCGGGTCAAGAATAATATGGCCGTGATCGCGGCTCTCCTCGGAATGCAATCCAAGCATCTGGACAACGATCAGGCGCGGATGGCGCTTGCCGAGAGTAAGCAACGAGTGCTATCCATGGCATCCATCCACGAACATCTGTACGCCACGGAGCGGCTGGATAGGGTCAACTTCGGCGAGTACGTTAAACAACTCGCGAACGACTTATTCGCCTCGTATTCGACAGCTTCCGAGTTAGTAAGCTTCGGCGTCGAGGCAGAAGCCATCGAACTGCCAGTGGACCGTGCAATTCCTTGCGGCCTGATTTTGAACGAGTTAATTTCGAACGCCTTGAAGTACGCTTTCGCGGACGGCCGCACGGGGACGATCAAAGTCTGTTTTGGCCGGCTCGAATCCGGCGGCCTCTCGCTTTCGTGCCGGGATGATGGAATCGGCCTTCCGGAGAATCTGGAGTGGAAAAGCCCGCACTCACTGGGTTTTAAAATCATTAGTATTCTGACGAAGCAGATTGACGGCAACTTAATGCTCGACCGGAGCGAACCTGGAACGCGATTCGAGTTGACGTTTCCGGAGGGGTAAGTCAGTAAGTGCCCTGGTAAGTACTGGCCAAGACTTATGTCCAGTAATGCCGGTCCAGACTTCGATAGCCGATTGCTTCAGCTATGTGTTTCGGCGCGATCGCGTCGGAGTTATCCAGATCGGCCACCGTGCGCGCTACCTTCAGTATCCGATCGTGCGCGCGGGCCGAAAGGCTCATCTTGCGAACGGCCATTTCCAATGTACGTTCACCGGCGGCATCCAATGCGCAAAGCTTTCTTAGCGTGCGCGGCGGCAGGGCGGAGTTATAACATCCGCGCGCATACTGAATGGCACGCGCCGCATCGACGCGTTCCCGCATGGACGCGGAAGTTTCCGTCGCTACCTCCGACCGCAGCTCTTTATACGGCACGGCCGGTACCTCGATATGGATGTCGATGCGGTCCAGCAGCGGACCGCTGATCCGGCCGAGATAGCGCGTGATGGTGGCCGGCGTGCAACGGCACTCGCGCGTCGCGTCGCCGTAGAATCCGCACGGGCACGGATTCATAGCCGCAACCATCATGAATCGAGCTGGGAAACACAAGGTCATGTGCGAACGCGCGACCGTGACTGACCCGTCCTCAAGCGGTTGACGCAGCAACTCCAGCACGTTTCTTGGAAACTCGGGGAACTCGTCGAGAAACAGTAGGCCGTTGTGCGCGAGGCTGACCTCGCCGGGACGCAGCGCGCTGCTGCCGCCTCCGATCAGTCCGGCATCTGAAATGGTGTGGTGCGGCGAGCGAAAAGGGCGGGTCCCCAACAATCCGGCGTTCTTGGGGAGCAGGCCCGCGATGCTGTGGATCTTCGTCGTCTCGATTGCTTCTTCAAAACGAAGCGGCGGCAGAATCCCCGCAAGGCGCTTGGCCAACATCGTTTTGCCCGATCCGGGCGGGCCGATCATGAGCACGTTGTGCGCGCCCGCCGCCGCGATCTGCAAAGCCCGCTTGGCTGTGATCTGACCCCGCACGTCGGCAAAATCGGGATACAGAGCGTCAGAGTCCTCGGCAGCGGCTCTTACTCGCGGAAGTGCGCGCGTGAATTCCTCGGGACGGGCGAGCAGAGCCACGGATTCCGCCAGGCTTCGAACGCCGAACACATGAACGTCTTCGACCACCGCAGCTTCGGCCGCGTTTTCCTCCGGGAGGATCAGATTCCGTATGCCCTGTTGCCGCGCGCAAACGGCGATCGATAGAGCGCCCCGCACGGGGCGCACGGCGCCATCGAGCGAAAGTTCTCCGATCGCAAGGTGCTGGTCTAATCCATGCACAACTCCCATCGCTCCGAGGATTCCGAGAGCCATCGGCAGATCGAAACCCGCGCCCTCCTTGCGAACGTTCGCCGGCGCAAGGTTGACGGTCACCGCCTTGTTCGGGTAGCCGAAACCGGAGTTCATCATGGCGCTTTTGATGCGCTCGCGGCTCTCGCGAACGGCCGTATCGGGCATCCCGACCAGCACGAAATCGCGAGCCATGCCCGACTTGTAAAGGTCGACTTCCACCTGTACCGGATGGGCGTCGATTCCGAACACGGCGGCGCTGTTGGTCTTGAAAAGCGGCACGATTGAAAGTTGGTTGTGCTCCAGCGCGTCCGGTTGTCGCAGGTAAGTTCTGTATTCTTTGCTTAAAGGAGGAACCTATGCGTGCTTGTACTTTGCTTGTTGCAGTTCTTTTCACGTCTGCGCTCGCCCGATCACAGCAACCGGTCATCCTTCATAACGCGACAGTGATCGACGGAACCGGCTCGCCGGCGCGAGAACATCTCGACATCACGCTCCGGCGCGGATTGATCGAGTCGGTTTCTCCCGCGTCGCAAGCGCACGCGGCGGGCGCGTCTGTAATTGACTGCACCGGCAAGACCGTCATCCCAGGGCTCGTCAGCGCGCATTCCCATCTCGGCGTGCTTTTGAACAACACGGAGCAATCGCCCGACGCGTATACGCGCGGCAACGTGACCGC
>NZ_CAJCHS010000085.1 GCF_903970205.1 Nevskia soli
AGCAGCATGTACCCGAAAACCACGTTCTACTATGCCGTCTCTGCTTTCGATGCGGCAGGTAACAGTTCGGCGCAGAGCGCCGCCATAGCGGTGACCACGCTGCCGGACACAACGCTGCCGACGGCTCCCGCCAGCCTTGTCGCAGTTGCTCAGGGACCGCAACAGGTCGCCCTTAGTTGGCCGGCTTCGACGGACGATGTTAAAGTTGCCGGATATTCCATCTCGCGAGGCAAGACACCGACTTCGATGATCTCAGTCGGCACCACAACCTCGACTTCCTTGGTAGATACGTCCGGACTATCGGCGGCGCAGACTTACTATTACACGGTTTCAGCTTTCGACGAAGCCTCGAACTATTCGACCCCGAGCCCGATGGCCACGGTCACAACACTGCCGGTCACGACGCCCCCGACGGTTTCACTGCAGACGTCGGCATCGCCTTCAGCGATCGGACAGACCGTGACCTTCACGGCGACAATCCGCCTCACTTCCGGCACGATTCCAAACGGGGAAACGGTGGCTTTCGCAAACGGGAGCACACAGATCGGTTCGGGTAAGACGAGCGGCGGTGTCGCAACCTTCAGCACCGCAGCGCTCGCGGTTGGCAGCAACTTAGTCACTGCGAATTACCCTGGAGACGGAGTGTATCAGGCCGCCACTTCGCCGGCCTTAAATCAGGTGGTAAGTAAGAATGCCACCACCGCGACTGTTACGTCTTCGGCGAATCCAGCCAGCTATGGCCAATCCGTGACATTCAGCGCGTTGGTCACCTCCACCGGTGCAGTACCAACCGGCAGCGTCACTTTCAAGAGCGGATCGGCGGCGATCGGGTCCGGTACGCTGGCCGGCGGAGTCGCTACTCTTTCGACGACAACACTCGCTACGGGAACGAATGCGATCAGTGTCTCGTATGGAGGCGACGCGTACTCGTTGACGAGCACATCAGCGAACCTTAGCCAGGTGGAGAATGACTCTACGATTACGCTGGCTCTAAAGTCCAGCGCGAATCCGTCGGCGCCCAATCAGCAGGTTACCTTTACCGGTACCCTCACGATTCCGAATGGCGGCAACCCTACAGGAACCATCACGTTCTCGCAAAACGGCGCGGTGATTGGCTCTCCAGTTACAGTCGCCTCGCGCCAAGCCAGTATTAGTACTAGCTTTTCCGCGACGGGCACTTACGGGATCAGCGCCGTATACTCCGGGGACGTGAACTTTACTTCCGCCAGTGCCCCGGCCCTAAGTGAGGTAATCGCGGCAGGAACCACGACTACATCTGTCCAGACTTCCGGATCGCCCGCGGCAATAAGCGCTCCCGTCACCATCACGGCAACGATTCATTCCACCAGCGGCACTGTCCCGAATGGTGAACTGGTTACCTTCAACGATGGAGCAACGGTTATCGGCACGGGTGTGACCGCCGGCGGAATCGCAGCCTTTACCAGCTCGACACTCGCGGCGGGAACACACTCCATCACGGCGGCTTACGCCGGTGATGCGAACTTTGCGCCGAGCACATCCAAAGCGCTTTCGCAGACGATTTCGAAAAATACAACGACCACGGCTCTAACGTCGAACCTAAATCCGTCCAGCTACGAACAATCTGTTACTTTCGCGGTGACCGCCTCATCCACTGGCGTTACTCCGACTGGTACCGTGACTCTTAAGAACGGAGCAACGACGATCGGGTCGATTACACTTGCCAACGGTGTCGGTACTTTCTCGACCGCAACTCTGGCCACCGGCTCGAATTCGATCACTGCCGCATACGGGGGCGACGCGTCATCGGCGAGCAGCACATCCGCGGTTCTCCACCAGGTGGTAAGTGGCTCTACGATCACACTCGCGCTGAAATCCAGCGCGAATCCGTCGACGCCCAATCAACAGATTACTTTCACCGGCACCCTCACAGTACCGAATGGCGGCAACCCAACAGGGACCATCACGTTCTCGCAGAACGGCAGCGTAATTGGCTCTCCAGTTACAGTCGCCTCGCGCCAAGCCAGTATTAGTACTAGCTTTTCCGCGACGGGCACTTACGGGATCACCGCCGTATACTCCGGCGACTCGAACTTCTCCGGCGCCAGCGCGCCAGCCGTCAGCCAGACAGTTGCGGCGGCATCCACGACGACCACCGTTAAATCTTCCGTATCCCCCGCGGTAGTGGGCACTCCGGTGACTTTCACGGCAGCGATTCACCCCGCTACCGGCACTGTCCCAAATGGTGAAGTGGTCACTTTCACTGATGGAACGACGGCTCTCGGTACGGGTGCAACCGCCGGCGGAATCGCAACTTTCACTACGTCGTCCCTCGCGGTAGGTTCACATTCCATCACGGCGAGTTACGCCGGCGATGCGAACTTCTCGCCCAGCACATCCGTGGTGGTCTCCGAGACTATCATAAAAAACACAACGACCGCAGCAGTTACGTCGAACCTGAACCCGTCCACCTACGGACAGGCAGTTACTCTGACGGCAGCTGTATCTTCTCCCGGCGCCACGCCAACCGGCACGGTGACTTTCAAGAACGGCACAACGTCGATGGGCCAAGTGACCTTGGTTAACGGTGTGGGCACTCTGACCACAGCCACACTTTCGGCCGGTACAAGTTTAATCACGGTTGTCTATAGCGGCGACGGGGCCTCCAGCAGCAGTACATCGCCGGCCCTGAGCCAAGTAGTGAACATAGCGCCTACGGCAACGGTTATAGGTTCATCGTTGAATCCCTCGACGTCTGGTCAATCGGTGAAGTTCACTGCCACAGTTACCTCCAGCAACGGGACCCCAACCGGTACTGTAACGTTTACGCAAGGCGCGACCACCCTCGGCACTGCAACTCTGGTTGGTGGAAATGCCGGACTCTCGACGACTGCCCTGGCCTCCGGCTCGGACGTCATCACCGCAACATATAACGGCACGGCAAGCTTCGCAGGGAGTTCCGCAACGTTTAACCAGAACGTTAATTAGACTCTGATTGAGCTTGGCTTTACCTCTGGGAGGATCAACCTGTCGGCAGTGGAAGATCCCTCAAAGGAGGTTGGGCGACACGGCTCGCGAAATGGTCTGCGTAATGGAACGCTTCGGGGTCTGGGGCCAAGCATCACCGAAGTTGTAACGGCTACATCTGACGCTAGAGCTGAGCCTATCGCTCCTTCCTGTTTGTTGGTGAGTCTTCGCCATGACCTGCTCCTCTCTGGCTCCGTGCGGGCCAGATCGGACGCTGCGGTACCCGCGTAACCTTCGGCAGCCTGTACCTGAGAACCAACTCCCGAAACCTGAGAGACGGCACATCCCGTCGCGAACTGAACGCGCCACCAGATGAGTCCATGCGGCAATGACCGTCGATGCTGCCGCAGAACTTACGAAAGTCCGCCCACCGTGGTTAAGATAGTTCTAATTTGCTACCTTTAGTGCTTCTAATCCGGATTGAGCCTAGCTTCACGGCTTACGTCTGCGTTCGGGCAGGCGGCTCGGTTGGTTCAGAATGTATTATTCGGGGATTCGATGCGCAAAGCCACCATCCTGATTCTCACCTTCGCGTGCCTGACGTTTTTCGCAGCACAATCGGCGCGCAGCCAGTTCCGCCGCCATCACCTGATGCTGATTGTGAGCAAGGGCCTGCCGGGCGTAACGATCTATGATGCGGACAGCGAAGACGTGGTCTGCCGCGCCAAGACCGAGGCGAGTTTGGGTGAAGCTGCGTTTTCGATCGACGGCCACACCGCGTACGTTCCGACTGAGCACTCGCTGCACTTTATCGGCACGTCCGATTGCAAAGATAACTATGTGCTCGATACCGGCAGCGATCAGCGGCTGCACGGGATCGTGATCGGGATCAGCGGCAACATCTACGTTACTGCCGAGGCTTCGAAATCCGTCCTCGTCATCAACTCGGGCACGCACAAAGTCACCGCGCATGTTCCCACCGGTTCGGAATACTCGCACATGCTGGTGATCACGCGCGACGAGGCGAAAGCTTACGTGAGCAATGTTGCAGCGAAGACCCTGTCGGTTTTAGACATCCCGGGCCGCAAGCTCTTGCAGCAGATCCCGACGGATTCCGAAAACCAGCGCGTCGCGCTCAGCCCCGATCAGCACTGGCTGGTGACGAATCTCGGGCCCGACCACAAGGTCGCGTTCTACCGGACCGCCGATAATCAGCTCGACTTCAGCATCCCGGTCGATGGTGTGCCGTTTACGGCGAAGTTCGCGCGCAGCGATACCATCTTTGAGGCCGGAACGCAGGACGGTAAGATCCGGGTCTGGAGGATCGATCCGCAGCAGAAGAAGGTGGTTGCGACGACAACCGACGAATTGGGAACGTCTGTCGGATCTTTGGCGGTGAATCCGTTCAATGGTTTGATTTACGTGAGTGATCAGGATTCGAGCAAGGTCGCTGAGATCAACCCGGCGACCATGAAAGTCGAAAAACGCCTCTACGCGGATAAAACGCCGGATTGCATTGTGTTCAAAGAAGTGGATTAGCGGCGTATACACTGATGGAAGCGATGCGCGTCAAGACATTCCTGTCCCTGTTGGTAGGATTCGCTGGTTTCACGTGCCAGCCTCTGTTCGGTCAAGACAAAGTTGACTTCGACCGAGCGGCCGTGGAGCGCGGAAGGACCGATTTTAAATCGTCCTGCGGCTTCTGCCACGGCGAGGACGCCACGGGAAACCGCGCTCCCGATCTAATCCGTTCGGCGATCACTAACCACGATGTCAACGGCAACTTACTCGACCCGGTCATTCGAAGCGGGCGTCCGGATCGCGGGATGCCGGCCTTCTCCAACTTAAGAGATAAGGATCTCGCTGACATCGTTACTTTCCTCCATAGTCAGGCTTATGCCGCCCTGCATAGCGCGCACGTTCCGGGCGACTATCCCGTCGCCAAGCTACTGACCGGAAATGCAGACCGCGGCAAAACCTACTTCGACGGCGCGGGCGGTTGCACGCAATGCCACTCGGTGACCGGCGATCTTGCCGGAATTGCTAAGAAGCTGAAACCGATTGACCTGCAACAACGACTGGTTTATCCGGAAACACGCGGGAAACAGACCGCTACGGTTACTACTGCCGATGGCCAGAGCTTCCAAGGCAAGGTGAAAGACCTGGATGAGTTCAATGTGGCTATCGTCGACGCGTCCGGCTGGTATCATTCGTGGCCGCGCTCCGAGGTGAAGGTGGAAGTTCACGACCCGCTTGCCGCGCACCGCGAATTGACCGAGAAATATACCGACCGCGACATCCACGACCTGTTCGCATATTTGGAAACTTTGAAATAACCATGCGCCGCTCTTTACTCACATCTATCCTGTTTGCCTGTTCGCTGCAGGCCGGTTCTGTATCTGAAGGTTTGGATCCGGCGGCGTTGTTGAAGCCCGCCACGGATACATGGCCTACTTACAACGGCGACTACTCCGGACGGCGTTTCAGTACGTTGTCGCAAATCAATCAGGGGAACATTAATCAGCTGACCGTAGCTTGGATGTCCCAGGTGAAAGGTGTCGCGATCAAGTCGACGCCGCTAGAAGTCGACGGAATCCTGTACTTCACAACGCCGGACAATGTCTGGGCAGCGGACGCGCGCACCGGTAAACAGATCTGGCACTACCTTCGCGAGTCGCAGGGCGATCACATCGGTCAGCGCGGAGTCGCCATGTACGGAACATGGCTGTACTTCGAAACTCCGGACTGCCATCTAATCTCATTAAACGCCAAAGACGGTACGGTTCGCTGGGACCTGGAGTTAGCCGACCCGAAGCTCGGCTATTTCGCCACCATGGCGCCATTGGTCATTCGTGATCATGTATTAGTCGGCGTTTCCGGCGATGCGACCGATGTTCCCGGATTTTTGGAATCGCTTGAACCCGCGACCGGCAAGGTGCAATGGAAGTGGTTTACCGAGCCGAAGCCGGGCGAACCGGGGTCTGAGACGTGGCCTCAAGGTACCGACGCGATTGCCCATGGCGGCGGGATGACATGGATGACGGGCACTTATGACCCGCAGCTGAACCTGACTTACTGGGGAACCGGCAATCCCAACCCCGTCCTAAACGGAGACATCCGTAAAGGCGACGATCTTTATACCTGCTCCATCGTTGCCTTAGATCCGGATACGGGTAAGTTGAAGTGGTACTTCCAGCCGTCCCCTCACGATACGCATGACTGGGACGCGGTTCAGACCCCGGTCTTGTTCAATGACACGGACAACGGAGTGGAACGCAAACTACTAGCGCAAGGCAGCCGCAACGGTTACTTCTTTCTGCTGGACCGAACGACCGGCGAGCACATTGTGACTGCTCCTTTCGTGAAGACAAACTGGTCCGAAGGTATCGACGCGAAGGGCGAGCCCCGGCCCAAACGCGAGAAGGAACCGAAGCCGGACGGTGCGCTTGTCTCGCCGGGATCGGATGGCGCGACGAACTGGCTAGCTCCGAGTTTCGACCCGCAATCCGGACTCTTCTATTTAAGCGCGCGGCGGCTTTGGAGCCTCTTCTATATGACGGCGGATGGCAAGCCGGAGGGCTGGGCAGGCCGCGACCGCAATCTTTGGGCGACATCTTTCATTGCAGCCATCGATTACATGACGGGCAAAGTCCGCTGGGAACACCCGATCGGTGAAGGTGAGGGGACAGCCGGCATCCTGACAACGGCGGGCAATCTACTGTTCAGCGCGGATAACAACGACAACCTGATGGCTCTCGATCCCGCGACGGGTAAGACACTCTGGCACGTACCGCTAGGCGGGCGCCTGGTAGCCTCCCCGATGACTTATGAGTTAGATGGGCGGCAGTACCTACTCACGCCGATCCAAAACGTGATGATTGCCTGGGCGCTCCCGCCGAGTAAGTGAGAAGCGCGATTGCGGTCCAGCGAGATGCAATCAATCGCGTGTTTCTTGGCGGCCCGTCGATCAAAAATGAATCGACCCTTCCTTCAGGTTCGTTTTCGACGAAATGCGCGATATGAAAGAGGCTTTCTTGAAGCACGGTCCCGGCATGTTGACGGAAGGACGGATCTTTAAGTATCCGTCGCGCTCGTTCGATCGCTTCCTTCCGGGCCGCAAAGACCTCGCTTTTGTCGGGCATACTTACTATAATCCGGAGTGAGTTCGCTCGACATGAAGCCAATTCTATTTCTGACTCCGTTGCTGTTGCTGCCCGGGCTGGTGGCCGGCAGCGACCCGGTAGTCGATGCCCGAACGGAGATCGTCGCGACTTATCCACGAACGCTCGACGCTTCGACCCGAGGCGATGCCGACGCGGCACTGCAAATGGACACCAATGATTGGGTGAGCATTACATTGGACCAGAAACCAAGGACGCGGCGGGAGATGGAGCCTTTCGTTCGGCGGGATATCGCCAGCCTGAAACCACCGCCTGACTGGTCGGCAACCTGGAAGCCGGATTACGAACGGAACGGCGAGCGGGATTCAGGTTTACGATGTCAAGCTGGACGGCGATACGGCCGTCGTGCTTTGCCTGGTCGGCGCGACGCATTCGGAAACCTCCGGTACCTCGCATCGTGTCTGGAACGGTTCCCATGTCCGCGATACCTGCATCAAGACGCCCGCCGGTTGGAAGCGCCGGAGGCACGAGAAGTTGACGGTCAACGAGCGGATGATTGACGGCCGCCCAACAACAACATCCTGAACGTTGGAAAGTATGCGGGAAAGGTGTAAATGAACCGAGAAGCTAGTCTGAAGATCGTATTGATAGTAGTGGGGTTGCTCTTTTTGTTCCTGGCCTATCCTATGATTCTGTTTGCTCGGCAGGAGCCTTCATTGTCGATGATGATGAGCCTATATGTCACGCTCGGTGTGTTCTTACTGCTCGCCGCTCGCAATCCGACGGCGAATCGCAGCCTGATCGCTTTTACAGCGTGGTCAAGCTTCGCGCACGCCGGCGTTATGGGTACGCAGGCTTTACAGAACATAGTTGACCGCGGAGAACTGATCGGCGTCGGAGTCCTGATCATCATAGGCGTGGCCTTGATCGCGCTGGCACCCGCGAAAGAGCCGGCGCTACTCGGCCTTAGACAAACAATATACAAGTGATCGATTACTGCGCGGACTTGCCGTCGGCGTCGATCACATGCATGTCACCCAGGTTTAAGGCCTTCACGTCGCTCTGTATCTTCGACTTATCCCCGATGATAAGCCAGACCATGTGATCCGGCGCGATCACCGTTTGCGCCTGGTCCTTTACATCTGCCGCCGTCACCGCCTTGACGCGGTCAGCGTACTTATCATAAAAGTCATCCGGCAGATGCAGCTCAATCGCCCTTTCGATCCAATGCGCTTCGCGTTGCAGCGATTCCCGCGCGCCCGCCATCTGCAGAATTTCCTGACTTTTGGCGCGCTCCAGCTCATCCGCGGTAATTGGACGCGCACCCGTCATTCCACGGATTTCTTTCTGAACTTCGACGATCGATTCGCGCGTCTTATCGGTCTGTACCGGCGCGCCCGCGAAGTACAGCCGCTGCCCGCTGGATGGCATCACTTCCGACCAAGCGCCGTAAGACCAATGCTTATCTTCCCGCAGGTTCATGTTCAGCCGCGATCCGAACGCGCCTCCGAAGATGTTATCCATCGTTTCCAGCTGCACTTCCTGCGACTCTTCCGCCTGTGGCGCGAGCATGCCGCTGATGATCACAGTTTGCGCGGCATCGGGCTTATCGATGAGATACACACTGTCTTTCTCCGGAACGAGCACGCGCGGAACGGCCTTTTGCGGAACATCGCCTTGCTTCCAAGCGGCCAGAGCACTTTCGATCTTCGGCCGGATCTCACTTAGCGTCGTATCGCCAATCACAATGATCGTGGCGTTGTTCGGCCGGAACCACGTTTCATAAAACTTGCGGATGTCTTCCCGCTTCATCGCGGTCAGGCTTTCTGTTGTACCGGAAGATGGCGTGCCGTAAGGGTGTGTCGGTCCGTAGATCAGGCCGGGAAGTACACGGAAGGCGATCCCGAAGGGCTCCGTTTTTTCCTGTTCGATAGTCGCCAATTGGAGCTTGCGCTCACGTTCGAAGTCTTCGGCGGGAAAGGCAGGGTTTAGTAACACGTCAGCGAAGAGATCGAGTGAAGCGTCGAGCTTACTAGTAAGCGCCGAAAGCCTCACGGTAGTTAGATCGACATCCGAGTTAGCGGATATCTTCGCTCCGAGCCTCTGCTGCTCCTCGCTAATTTCGAGCGCGGATCGCTTCCCGGTACCGTCCGTCAACAGTGCGGCCAGAAGTTGCGCGGCTCCGGCCCGGGCTGTCGAATCGGCTGCCTGGCCGGCGTTCAACACAACCTCGATCTGCACCAGCGGAACATCATGCCGTTCCGCGACGACCAATGCGGATCCGCTGGAGAGTCGCTCCCGCTGCATCTTAGGAAGCTTAGGGCCTTTTAGTTCGGTTAACTCCGGAATGTGCGAGCGGTCAACGCCGGTGATGAGCTTCTTCTCGGCGGGAAACGGAGTCACGGCGAAAACGCAGCCGCCATCGCTGAGCCACGCCGCAGCGGCCTGCTTTACTTCCGCGGGCGTAGCCGACACCATCCGGTCATAAGTGATCTTCCAGTGTTTCGGGTCCCCGGTATACAAGGCGTTGTGCGCCAACACGTCGGACTTACCGCCAAAGCCGCCCACTCTTTGTAACCCGCGCACGAAGTCAGCGGTCCACTCCGTGCGCACCCGGTCCATCTCGGCTTCGGTGGGGCCGTCCTGGAGGAAGCGCGCCATTTCCTCATTAAGCGCTCGCTCGACTTCGCCGATCGTGTGGCCCTCTGCAACGGTCGCGCTAATAATGAACTGACCTCCAATTTCACGATCGTCTACGTAGGCCCAAACTTCGGTAGCGATGTGGTCGTCGTAAACCAGCCGCTTGTAAAGCCGCGAGGCTTTACCGTTAGTCAGCACATTGCCGGCTAACTCAAGATAGTTCGTGTCCGCGGTCCCAAACGGCGGAATATTCCAATACTTATAAAGCCGCGATTGCGCAACTCGGTCCTGTACATCGAAGCGCCGCTCGCCCGTCATCTTAGCCACCCAAACCGCGGGCCGGACGACCGGCGGACTCGGCGGGATATCGCCGAAATACTTAGTGACTTTTTCTTTCGCCTCGGCGGGAGTAATGTCGCCCGCAATAGCGAGCACCGCGTTGTTCGGTCCATAGTAAGTCTTAAACCAGTTCTGGACGTCCGCGAGCGAAGCCGCGTCCAGGTCCTCCATAGAGCCGATTACGGTATGCGAATAAGGATGCAAGGCCGGATAAGTGACGGACGGAGCCGTCTCCCATACGATCGAGTACGGCTGGTTATCTCCCTGGCGCTTCTCGTTCTGCACCACGCCGCGCTGTAAGTCGAGAGTCTCCTTACTAATCGACTTGTAGAAGTGCCCCATGCGGTCGGATTCCAGGAACAGAACGCGGTCGAATGCCGCAACTGGAACGGTCTCGAAGTAATTCGTCCGGTCTTCGGCGGTCGTCCCGTTGAGATCCGTTGCGCCGAGGCGCTCCACGTAATCGATATAGCGGCCTTTGGCGTTTTCGCTGCCGCCGAACATCAGGTGCTCGAAAAGATGGGCGAAACCGGTCTTACCGGCGCGTTCATTTTTCGATCCGACGTGATACCAGATGTTGAACGCGATAACCGGCGCCTTGTGGTCCTCATGCACCATGACGCGCAAGCCGTTGTCGAGGGTGAACTCCGTGTAAGGGATATCCACATCGGCGCCGAAAGCGGGGAGAAGAGTTAGCGCCAATAGGGCGAAAAGGCTTATTAGCCGCGGATGAACGCGGATAAACGCAGATGCAATCAAAGTAAGGTCTTTGTGATTATTCGTTTTCAACATCCTATCCCCTTTTATGCCAAAGCGTTGCGAGAAATGGTCTCCCGATAGAACGCCGCGCTCAACTTGGGCGTCCGCTTCTGCGTCTTGAAGTCCACATAGTGAATGCCGAAGCGCTTACTGTAACCATCGGCCCACTCGTAGTTATCCATCAGGCTCCATAGAAAATAGCCTTTGATCGGATAACCTTCCGCCGCGGCCCGCTGGACATTCGCTAAGTGGTTGCGCAAATACATCAGACGGTCCGTATCATAGATGTGGCCGTCCGGCTCCATCACGTCATCCGCCGAGCATCCATTCTCGGTGATGTACAGAGCCTTCGGCTTCCAAATCTCGCTCACATTACGAATAGCCCAATAGATAACTTCCGGCCCCACATACAGCCAGGGCGAAGCCATGCGGGGGAACGATGTCTGCTTCGGGAGCACGCGGAATCCGAGCGGCGAATCGTCGGCCATCACATAGTCGGGCTGATACACATTCAATCCGACGAAATCGAGCGGGCTTCCGATAGCTTTCATTTCGTCAGGCGTATACTTCGGCGCCGCCGCGCCCTCACGGGAAAGGTACGCGTCCGGATACTTACCGGACAACACCGGACTCAGGAAGGCTCCATTAAGCACGACGGTAGCTTTCTGCGCGGCCGCAATATGCTCGGGAGTCTCCATAACGGGCACATAGACGTTTGCGTTCTCAGCCAGACCGACCATCGTTCCAGTCCGCGCCATTTCACGAATCGCGCCGACGGCTAGTCCATGTCCCAGTATTCCGTTATGCCGCACCTGGTTGGCTTGAGCCGGAGGCAAGCGCAATCCCGGCGCGAACTGCCCGATCTTATAACTTAGATCGGTAAAGCAGACGAACTCATTGGTCGTAAAGAAATGATGGACGCGGTCCGATAGCCGGCGCGATACATAACCTGCATATTCGGCGAATGCCTTCGAAGTTTCCGATGACTCCCACCCGCCCACGCGATCCTGCAACGCCTGCGGAAGGTCCCAGTGGTAGAGAGTGACATAGGGATCGATCCCATTGGCAAGCAACTCATCCACCACACGCTCGTAATAGGCGATGCCCTCCTCGTTCGGCTTCCCTGTCCCATCCGGGAAGACGCGCGGCCAGGCAACCGACATCCGGTAACCCTTGACTCCGAGGTTCTTGAGCAGCTGAACGTCCGTCTTATATAGATGGTAAGAATCGTCAGCGACATCGCCGGTCTCGCCGTGGTAAGTCTTTCCCGGTGTATGCGAGAACGTGTCCCAGGTGGATGGTCTGCGGCCCCCTTCAGCAACACCCCCTTCGATCTGGTACGCGGCCGTGGCGCAGCCCCATAAAAAACCCTCCGGGAAGCGCAAACGGTGGGGTCCCGGCGCTTGTCCCTTCGATTGTCCCTGCGCTTCAAGTGCGGCTGGCGCTCCGGTTGCGAGCGCCGCGGTGGTTAGGGTTTTTCCAAAGCTTCTGCGTGAAATGTTTTCCATAAGCCCCCGCCGGCCAACCAGGGCCGGATAGAACGAAATCATATCAGGCGCACTCTAGGCTGCGCGCTCTTTATTCCGAAACGAAAGGCGACGCGGGCAAGTCTGCTGCGTTGTATAAATTCGCCTGAAGTGGGTCTTGCCAAGCGTAGCGCACGTATTTTGGCGAACTAGCATTTGTACCTGTAACCACTACCGTTTGGCCATCAATGCGAGCCGCGGCGGAGATAAACCGGTGATCTTCTCCCGCGATCTCAAATCCCTGTAACTCCCCGCCTTTCGCCGCGAGACCGCCGGCCGCGTGGCTGAATAGAACGCGCATCGCCGCGCCTTCGGTTACTGCTTCGCGAAACAATGGCCCTGAATACTCGATTCTTTCGTCATAACCGAGCGCCCTCGCCGCTAAGGCAAGCCGCATTCCGACTGTTTGCTTGTCCGGTGGATGCACGTTATCCGGATCGCCTATATCGATAGTGACTGCCATTCCAGTGTTTGCGACGGACAGGGTGCGGCGTTGCGCATCCCTCACGATGGCCCAGCCTTCCGTCTCATTCGACTTGAAGCTTGAAATCTGAGTAAATAAAAATGGGAAATCTCCCTGCTTCCAGTGCCCGCGCCAGTCCGCGATCAACTTCGAGAAGAGTTGATGGTATAAGGGCGCACGCTCTAAGTTACTGTTCGTTTCACCCTGATACCAAATCACGCCTTTGATTCCTAACTGAGTCGCCGGTGCTACCATCGCGTTGTATAGCCAGGAGGGATCGTAGGATTCCAACGCCGGATGCCACGGATGATGCGGTGGTGGCTGATTCGCCCGGCGCGCGGCTTCGTCCTCTCGTTTTTCAGCGGCGAGGATAGCCTGCGCTTCGGCCCTATCATTAGCCATCTTTGCGAAGCTCGCAAACACCGGCATCAACGCGGAATCACTCGCCAGGCCCTCAAGGCTTACCCAGGCCTCCGCCGGCGTCCCACCCCAGGTAGAGTCGATAAGTCCAACGGAGACGTGCTCTTTCGATGCGATCTCCCGCCCGAAGAAGTAAGCGACCGCAGAGAACTTGGCGGCTGTTTCCGGCGTGCAGGCCGTCCAGGCCGCTTCGCCTTGGAAGTCCGATAGAGGGAACTGTGACGCGTTACGCGGAATCAAGAGTAGCCGCAGATCGGGCCGGTTCGCGGTCCGGATTTCCTCCGCCGCATTGTTGACGACCGCGGAGCCCGGAAAGCCCATCAGCGGCATCTCCATATTCGATTGGCCGGACGCGAACCAGACGTCGCCCATGAGTATGTCGTCAAGAACGATCTTATTGGTACCTGTAACGGTTAACTGAAAAGGGCCACCGGCAGGTTGTGCAGGAAGGTACACGCTCCAGGTCCCTGATCGATCGCCGGTTGTTGTCGCCCTCGCGGTCTGGAGAGTCACCGAGACTTGTTCGGCCGGCTCCGACCAGCCCCAGACATGAATGGGCTGATCTCTTTGCAAAACCGCATGGCTGCTTAGAATCTTCGGCAGCCGAACCTCAGCGAACCCGGCGAACGGGAGTGCGAACATCGTAAAAAATAAGATTAAGCGCATGAAAACGACTAAGCTTCCTTTACATTGATGTAACGATCGATTTCAGGGCCAACGATCTTCTGAACCTTACCGCTGGGTTGCGGCCA
Organism: Nevskia soli; assembly: GCF_903970205.1. Taxonomy (GTDB): domain Bacteria; phylum Acidobacteriota; class Terriglobia; order Bryobacterales; family Bryobacteraceae; genus Bog-113. The sequence continues at coordinate 13,967 of NZ_CAJCHS010000085.1, forward strand.
GGTGATCTCGATCCAATCGATTCCAGTTGCATTTCCTATCCCGAGTACTTCGCGCGGATCGTGTGAAGAAAGATAGCTCCCCCCGTTATTCTTAAGGCACGAGTGGATGATTCCGCCGGCCGACCATCTAATTCTTGCCCCTACTGCATCGCGGTTGCAGTTAACGCCCTCTAGCTTCAACCCGAGCCAGTGATTACCGGCGCCCGCCTGGTTTTTCAAGAGCACAGGCGCTCCGCCATTAGTGGCGATCAGAACGTCGATGCGACCGTCGTTATTGAAATCGCCTACGGCCAGGCCGCGAGCCGGGTAAGATCGCGAGAAGGCCGGGCCCGCCTGATCCGAAACGTTCAGAAGCTTACCGCCGTCCTGATGAAAGAGTAAGAGCGGCTCCTTGTACTTCACCTGAGATGAGTACTTCTCAATCATGTCGTCCGGATGGCCATTCGCAAGAATCAAATCGATATTCCCGTCGTTATCGTAATCGAAGAACTTAAGCCCCCATCCACTCAACAGCCGTGTAGCTTGCGCGACGCTGTTCGCGTGGGCTGTGTCCCGGAATGTCTCGTTCTTCATGTTCTTATACAAAGAAAACATTTCCTGGTCTACATTCGCGACGAAGAGGTCCTCATAGCCTGTGTTAAATACATCGGCCGCATCCACGCCCATCCCGGAACGCGCCTGGCCGTTCTCGCTGTAGCCGACTTCCGCGGAAAGCGCAATTTCCTCAAATTGCCACTTGCCGTCCTTGTCTTTCCCGCGATTCATGAACAAGAAATTCTGGACGGTATCGTTAGCTACAAATAAGTCCATCAACCCGTCGTTATTGACGTCGGTAGCAACCACTCCGAGTCCTTTTCCAAGCGCCCGCTCGATGTCGGTTCCCCGTTGCACCTGCGTAAACGTGCCGTCGCCGTTATTGTGATAAAGAAAGCTGGCGGTCGGTTTGAATACGCGCGGAATGCAGTAATAATGGCGGCCGAGTTTATTGTCGCCGCACGATAAGTGTTCCTTGTTTCCGTAGTCGACAAAGCTGCAAACGAATAGATCGAGTTTTCCGTCGTTATCGTAGTCAAACCAGACAGCACTCGTCGTCCAGCCGGGAGTCTCCAAGCCCGCGCGCTTGGTGACATCTGCAAATGTTCCGTTCCGATTGTTCTTGTAGAGAATGCAGTTGCCGTAGGAGGTAACAAACAGATCCGGCCAGCCATCGTTATCGAAATCCCCGACGGCAACGCCCATCCCGAAGGTTCCGCCGGCGACTCCCGCTTTTTCCGTTACATCCGTGAACGTCCCGTCCCGGTTGTTCTTATAAAGGGCGTTCCGCAACGGCTTGGGTGGTTTGTAGAAGTCACAAGGGCCGCTGTTGACTAAGTAGATATCCATCCAGCCGTCGTTGTCATAATCGAGAAACGCACACCCGGGACCTAGTGTCTCCGGCAAATAGCGATCCGGAGACATGGCGTTCTCGTGAACCCAGTGGATGCCGCTCGAAGCCGGCGGTATTTCCTCGAATAAGCCCGGAGCAACGCTGCTTGCCGTCGAACCCTTCAGTGCATAGCCTGCCGAGTATCCGGCGACCAACGTTAGGAGCTTCCGACGCGACAGAGTCATGGTTTAGTCAGGATACTTCTCGCCTGCTCTTACAATTCGAATGCGGTGATCGCTGAATTGATAATGCGCGCCGGGCAGTTCGGTCTTCGGCATATGGCAACTCACACAGTTAGTACGACTCACCCGGCAGATATGAGCGCTGGCCGGAGTCGGCGGCGTACCAGCGGTGGAATGACAGGCGAGGCACTTTGCATCGTAAGCCGCGGGCTTGGTTTCCAGGTCGTGATGCGGATTGTGGCACGCGGTACACCGGATTCTAGGGTCCACGGCATCATAGCACTTGCTCGAGGTCAAACGATATGGTTGAAACCGGACGTTCAGAATCGTATGTGGGCCGTCGGTTGCGATCTGCGACCAGGTACGATGGCATTGGCCGCAGAAGTCCGAGATCTCCTCTGTACTGAGTTGGCTGAGTTTTTGGATCGCGGCGAGGCGCACATCTCCGGTCGACGCAGCCTGGGCATGCTGCTGAGCGCCGGTATGGCACCGGGCGCATTGGATTCCGGGAGTTAGTTGATCCGGATGCATCTTGTCGCTAAGCACCAGGCCGGTCGAATGGCAGCCAAAGCAGTCGCGTGTCTCGGTCGCGCTCATCAGGCGGCCGGCTGCTTCATCCAGATTGGAAGGCGCTCTATTTGCAGCGCCCATCGTTAAGTCAAGTCCATTTAGCTCGGTAAAATAACTAACGCGGCTCTCGAACAGCCGGCCATCACGCTCAAAGACGTAAGTTTGCCCCACCGCGCCTTGCCCAAATGCCCATAGGATGAGAACGCT
>NZ_CAJCHS010000086.1 GCF_903970205.1 Nevskia soli
GGTCCGACGTTCCGCGCGGAGAAATCGAAGACGCGGCGCCACCTCACCGAGTTCTGGATGGTCGAGCCGGAGATGGCCTACGCGGACCTGGAAGAGGTCAAGCGCGTCGCCGAAGAGATGCTGATCTTCATCGTCGGCCGCGTGTTGGAATCGAAGCGCGAAGAGTTGAAGACGCTGGAACGCGATGCGTCGAAGCTGGAGGCGGTCGCTTCGCCATTTCCGCGATTGAGCTACGACGAAGCCGTCAAGATCCTGCAGCAGCATGGTAGCGAAATCCAGTGGGGCAGCGATTTCGGCGGCGGCGACGAGACCATCCTGACCCAGCAGTTCGATCGGCCGATTCTGGTCGACCGCTATCCATCCGCGATCAAGGCCTTCTATATGGCGCCCGATCCCGACCGGCCGGAAGTCGCGCTCGGCGTCGATGTGCTCGCTCCCGAAGGTTACGGCGAGATCATCGGCGGCGGCCAGCGGATTCACGACGCCGGGCTTTTGATCCAGCGAATCGAAGAGCATCAGCTTCCCAAAGAAGCGTTCGACTGGTATCTGGATTTGCGCAAATACGGCAGCGTGCCGCATGGCGGATTCGGAATGGGCATTGAGCGCTGCGTCGCATGGATTTGCGGGTTGGAGCACGTGCGGGAGACCATCGCGTTCCCCCGCATGTTGTACAGGTTGCGGCCGTAGCTATGGGGAAGAAAACGCGCGTCGCGGTGGTGTACGGCGGCCGCAGCGGCGAGCATGAGGTTTCCCTGCGCTCGGCGGAGTCGGTGATCCGCGCAATGGACCCGGAGCGGTTCGAAGTTCGCCGTTTTCTCATCCACAAAGACGGCACTTGGGATCCGGGCCCGATCCTGCCGACTCCCGGCGCCCATCCGGACATCGACGTGATCTTCCCCGTCCTGCATGGGACCTTCGGTGAAGATGGAACCGTGCAGGGCCTGTTCGAGCTCGCGGATCTTCCCTATGTCGGCGCGGGCGTTCTGGCTTCATCCGTCTCGATGGACAAAGAGATGATGAAGCGCCTGTTCGCGGCGGCGAACCTGCCGGTGGCGGAGTGGGTGACCGTTTACCGCGGCGACACCGCCGCGAGCCGGGGCGTCGACTGGATAGAGGCCGCGCTGCCGTATCCGATGTTTGTGAAGCCCGCGAATCTTGGCTCGTCTGTCGGGATTTCGAAGGCGCACGATCGCGAAGAGTTGGTGAAGGCGCTCGCGCTTGCCGCGGAGTTCGACAGCAAGATCATCGTCGAAGAGACGATCGCCGGCCGCGAGTTGGAGATCGCCGTCCTCGGAAATCGGAATCCCACCGTATCGCTGCCCTGTGAGATCTTTCCGTCGCGCGAGTTTTACGATTACGAGGACAAATATCTGCTCGATCAGGCGCGATTCGATTTGCCCGCGAAGATGAGCGCCGAGATGTTGCAGCAGATGCAATCGCTTGCCGCGGCGTGCTACTCCGTCGTGGGTTGCACAGGCCTCGCGCGCGTCGACTTCCTGTTCGATAATCGGCGCAATCAGCTGTTTATCAACGAGATCAATACCATGCCCGGCTTTACCTCCATCAGCATGTATCCGAAGATGATGGAACAGATCGGAATCGCGTACCCGCAGCTGGTGGAGCGGCTGATCGAACTCGCGTTTGAGAGACATGCCGAGAAGAAGGCCACTCGTTTTTCGCTTTAGCGCCGCGCTGCTGCTCGCGGGCCTGTTGTTCGCGGGAGCTTCGTTCGCCGCAGACAAGCCCGACGCGCACTCCAACGCGGTGCCGCCTGATTCGGCCCCGGTCGATGAGCCCCTGATCCGCGAAATGAAGCGCATGGCCGACGTCTACGCGCTCGCTCAGGCATATGAAGCCGACCCGATTTCGCCGGATCAGGCCATCTATCAGGGTGCGATTCCGGCGTTGCTGCGCAGGCTCGACCCGCACTCGGTCTTCTTCGATCCCGGCCAGTTCGAACAGTTACAGCAGATGGAACGCTCCACCAGCAAGGGCTTCGGCACCATCGTGTCGGTGCTTCCGGGCCGCGTGATCGTGCTGCAGGTAACGCCGGGAACGCCTTCGGGCCGCTCGGGAATCGCGCCCGGCGATGAGATTCTCGCGGTCAATAACATCCGGCTGGATCGCCTTGAGCCCGAGCAGTTGATTCAACTGCTTACCGAGGCGAAACAGAAACCTGCCCAATTGTATGTGCGCCGGCAGGGAACACCGAACCTTCTCGAGTTCAAGCTCGTGCCCGAAGAGATGCAGACGAAGAGCGTGGATCGCGCTTACATGCTTGAGCCGGGTATCGGGTACGTGCGCGTGGTTAGTTTCGAACCGCGGACCGGCGCGCTGCTGCATGAAGAGATCGAGAAACTCGGCGGAGCGAAACTCAAAGGGCTCGTGATCGATCTGCGCGGCAATCCGGGCGGCGTGGTGACTGCCGCTTTGGAAACGTGCGCGCTGTTTCTGGAGCAGGGCCAGAAGATCCTAAGCGTTCGCGGACGCAAGACCGAACCGCAGGATCAGAAAGTTCCCTACGCCAATCAGCCGTACAAGTTCAAAGTGGCCGTGCTGGTGAATGAGAAGACGGCAAGCGCCTCCGAAATCGTAGCCGGAGCCCTACAAGACCATGACCGCGCTGCCATCGTTGGCGTGCCGACCTTTGGAAAAGGCTTGGTCCAGAGCGTATTTCCCCTAGCCGAGAAGACGGGAATGGCTTTGACCACCGCGCTCTACTATACGCCCAGCGGCCGCTCGATTCAGAAGCCGTTTCACGAAGGCGATTTCGCGCTCGCCGCGACTGCCGCGCATCCGAACCAGCAGACGGAGTTCCGGACCGACAACGGCCGCCTGGTTCGCGGAGGCGGGGGAATCACGCCGGACCAAATCGTCGAACCCGCCGGGAAGAACCGGTTGGAGATCGTGCTGGAAGGTTCCGGTGTCTTCTTAGCTTTCGCCACGGAGTACTCACGGGATCATAAGGTAGATGCGAACTTCGAAGTAACATCGTCGCTGCTCGATCAGTTCGAAGCATTTGCGGCAGCACGTAACATTCAACCAAGCATCGGCGAGTGGGCCGGTGTTCTTGATTTCGTTAGCATGCATCTGAAGGCGGAAATCTTCAATCAGACGCTGGGCGTGGAGAAAGGCGATGAGGTCGAAGCGCGTGCGGACCCGCAAGTCCGCGCCGCGCTCGAAGCTGTGCGTTGAAACGATACTTACGCAGTTCCGTGGTGCGAAACGCTCTTTCGCTCTACGGGATCCAGGCGGCCGGCTATATCCTGCCCTGGTTTACCTTCCCTTATCTACTGCGCGTGCTCGGAGCCGAGAAGTTCGGCGCGATCGCTTTTGCGCAAGCCTTCGTTACTTACTTTCAGGTCGTCACTGAGTACGGCTTTAACTTCACCGCCACGCGCGAGGTATCGATACATCGCGACGATCAAGAGAAGCTATCGCGCATCTTCTCGGCAACCATGGCCGCGAAAACACTTCTGATGCTGGGGAGTTTGTTCGTCATGAGCGCAGTCGTGACGACGGTGCCGATGTTCCGTGCGGATGCGGCACTGTATTTCGTCTCATTCCTGGTAGTCATTGCGAACGTTATTTTCCCGCAGTGGCTATTCCAGGGGATCGAGAAGATGGAGAACATCACTTACCGCGAAGTCGGCGCGCGCCTGCTCGGTCTGGCCCCCACGTTTCTGCTTGTGCGCGGCCCTGGCGATTATCTGATGGCCGCCGGAATTCAATCCGGAAGCCTGCTGCTGGCGGGTATCGCGGGGTACCTTGGATTCCGGCGCGCGACTACGGCCCGATTAGTGCCGGTAAGTTGGGCCGAAGTACAGCAAACGCTCGTGGAAGGCTGGCACGTTTTCATTTCGACGGCCGCGATTACTCTCTATACACGCAGTAACACGGTGGTTCTGGGATTAGTCGCATCCCGCGCGGATGTCGGCTATTTCAGCGCCGCACAACGTCTGGTAGATGCCGGAAAAGCGCTTGTCTTCCCATTGACGACGGCCATCTTCCCGCACATCAGCCGCATGTCCGCCGAGTCACCGGAACGCGCCGTGGCGTTTATCCGGCGGCATACGTGGAAGCTGACCGCGCCCTTCGCTTTCATCTCCGCGTTGTGGCTGTTCGGCGCGCCGCTGGTCGGCCGCATCTTATTCGGACCGAAATTCACGCCGAGCATACCGCTGCTGCAGGTGATGTCACCGATCCCGATGGTGGTTGCGATCGGTTCGATCTATGCAACTTACTACATGCTAGGAATGGGGTTTAAGAAGGAGTGGTCGCGACTCATACTTTCCGCGGGTGCGTTCAATTTCGTCGTCCTGGTTCCGCTGCTCCTATTGATGAAACCAGCCATGGCGGTCGCGATTACAAGCCTGGCTGTGGAGGTTTGGGTGATGGCCGGAGCTTGGATTTTTTACCGCGTGAAGCAGCGCGCTACGGTTCCGCTGGCAGCTCCCGTATAGCGCCGGCGCCTTCCGCCGGTCCGAACACGACGAGAAGAACGAGATCGACGGCTATCGAATGAAAGTGGTGCGGAGCGTGTGCCGGGACGAAGATGATGCTGCCGGGTTCAACCGGAAAATCCTCGTCAAGGATGCGAATCACCCCGCGGCCCTCGGTAACGTAGTAGACCTCATCCTCCGTGTGCGGCTCTTGCAGGTCAGGTTGACTAACCGCGAGGCGATAGACCCCACAGCTAAGGTCCGGCGTCCGGAAGAACTCAAAGTAAGCGCCATGCCCGGGGTCAGTCTGCGAGATATGGAAGAGTGACATCTGACAATCGGTACTCTCATCCTAACGCTAGCGCCGCCCATATATCGAACCCGGCCGATAATACTCAATACCGAGCCCGACCGAAAGGGAGGGTTACACGGGCTCGCGCTAACCGAAGTTCGTCACGAAACAGGGAAAGACTAGCCTAACCCATTATTCTGAGTTGATCAATGTCACGTCGCCAGTGCGGTTTCAGCACGGTAGGTCTGCACTACATCGCTGCTTTCGGCATCCCAGGGTCGAAAACGCCTAAGTACTCAGTTTCGTGACGAGCCCCGCGCTGAGTCTCCAGGATCGCGTGTCTGAGAACCATAAGTGCAGCATAAGTTAAAGTGATGCGCTGAGGTAGCGTCGTTGGGTGGTGCGAGACGTTGAACATGCCGGCCCGAAACTGGGTGTCGAACCTCTTACCAAGCGGCGTGTCTGTCGGAACCTAGTTTTGAGAAGCATAGCTGCCCGTCGATCTGCAGCAGCGATCTTTAGGCGCCACCCGGATGGCCGAAGCTACTGCGCTTCCTGGCGACGGCGCGCGCCATTAGTTCCTTCAAAGCCCGATCGGAAAGTGCGGCGGAGTCAAGAATCTCCACGTGCCGGTGGACTTTTCCAGTCCCCCGGAGAAGGCAGTCGGGATCGTCGAGCGTGGCTCCTTGCGCCACGCCGAGGTTGACGCCGTTCTTCTTCATTGAAATCACAAACACCAGACCTTTGTAACCGCGGTCGAACCCGTATCCCAATTCCTTGCGCCCGGTTGTCTCGATTGCGTCCGGGAAAACCTTGAGCACGGCGTCGCGCGAGGCGATGCAAAGCGACCTCGCCACAGAGCTAAACGGGGCTAGAAAACTAGCCAGTTCATCCGCCGTAAGTCGCTGGGATCCCGGCTTCAAAACCGCAAGTGCAGCGCAAGTTGAATAATGCGCTGAGGTAACGTCGTTGAAATCTGCCCGAACGTGGAATCCGTGATCGTAAGGTCGGGGTTCGAGAAGTTCGCGTGATTCAGGACGTTGAACATATCGGCCCGAAATTCGGTGTCGAACTTCTCGCCAATGTAGAAGTGCTTCGCGACGGCGAGGTCGAAGTCCACATAGCCTGGGCCGCGAAAGGCATTCCGGCCGAGCGTTCCGTAAGTGTATTGCCCGTTCAGGCCCGCCGCATTCGTGGAAGCAATACCATCTAACATAAGCAAACGCGAGTTGGAGAAATTGCCGGGGTTGAACCAGTAATTGCCCGAGCTTCCATTGATCGACTGGTAATTCTGCGGATTCAGAATCCCGACGCTCGAACCCACCAGGTCCGCGTGTACGATGCCCGCGTCGCCCGCCCCGGAGGGTCCGGGGTCGCTGGGAGTCGTATCCAAACCGGCAAATACATCGAGCGGGAATCCGGTGTGCCATTGCATTATTGGATACAGCGACCAGCCTTTGGTGAGCAGCTTGGGTCCGCCCTCCCACATTTTTTCGAAAGGCAGCTCCCAACCGCCCGAAACCGATAACGCGTTGCGAACATCGGCGTCGCCTGACGCATAAAACGCGTCGTGTTCGTAGTAAGGCACCAAAGAGTTCCGCTGCCGGAACCCGGATACATTATCCAGCTCGTGTCCCAGCGTATAGGAAACCTGCAGGAACGAATTCGAGAAGTAGGAACTGGGCGTCCCGCCGAAGCGCTTGGTCAAGGATGCCTGCAGCGCGTTGTAATTGGCGTCGCCTATGTTCTCGAAGGTATCCAGATAGCTGAAGTTCGTTACTGTCGTATTGAGTAACCGCGTGTTGGTCCCGAGAATGAACGGGTTCTGGTCGATGAGTCCGGTCAACTTATGCGCGGCATACCCTACGTAACTCAACTCCGCAACCACTGTGGATGCAAATTGGTGCTGCAGCGACATGTTGTACTGATAGACATAAGGGGTTCGCAAGTGCGGATCGACAAAGAAGACGGCGCTGCCGCCGAACGGCAGGAAGCCTGAATCAGCGAAATTGACATCGGACGCCGGTGGCCTCGAAGGGAACGGATTGATCGCTCCGGCGGCCGGAAACGTCTGACTGAGGGGGCTCTCCGGCTGACCGGAGTTCGGGTTAGGCGGGCTGAAGTAGATATCCGCGAAACTGGCGAAGGGAATCTGCCCGTTGAACTGAAGGTTGTCCTCGCCTTTCAATATGTCGTAGAACACGCCGAAACCTCCGCGCAGGCTGGTTTTGGAGTCACCGAATACATCCCAGGCGAAGCCGAATCGCGGGGCAAAGTCGTTCTTGTCGGGGAAGTTCGATCCTTTCGGCGCGCCGGGATCGCCGGGGAAAACGAGATCGGTCGGGGCATTTGGGAACCGCTGCGACTGATCACCGGGTATCAGCGAGAAAGTGCGGCCCTGTGTATCGAACTTAGGCTCGGCGTATTCGTAGCGCAAGCCTAACGTCAGAGTCAGGTTCTTAGTGACATGCCACTCATCCTGGCCATAGGCCGCGTATTGGTGGGAACGGATATTCGACGGCGCCCGGCCGTATTGCGTATATTCATCGGGATTGCCCATCAGGAAGTCAGCAAAATCCGTCCCGGAACCCACCGAAGTTCCCGGGCCGTAGAACGAGAAGATTCCGTCGACGATGAAGTCGTAAGTCGTGTTGTTTTGGTAAGGCGAGAAGTAGAATCCGAACTTCATCGAATGGCGGCCGCGGGTCCAGGACAGATTGTCGTAGAATGCGTAAGTGTTATCGATCAGCGCGGTCGGGCCCTGATAGCTGTATCCAATCGATAAGTTGCTTCCGTAGAAACCCAACAACGTGGGTCCGGTCGCCTGATCCGGCGTAACTCCGATACCGAGGACGGCCGGGGTCGCCGAGGCATTCGGGCCGAGCGGCTCGTCCTGCAGGTTATTGTGCCGTTGCGCCGTGATCCGGAATTCGTTCAAGAGACTCGGAGTGAACGTGTGCGTATAGGTGACACTCCCAAAATAGGTTGTGACATTTGTCGAATCCGAATAACCCGCGACGTTCGCGAACGGAAAGGGGTTGATCAGCGGATTAGCTTGCGAGGTGAAGGTTCCACTCACGATGTCGCGGTTCGTGACGTAGTAGTCCATTCTTCCGAGATACTCGTTGTAGTTATTCGTCGCGCTGGCTTCCGGAAATAAGTAACCGGTGGGCGAGGTGGGGATCAATCCGAGCTGGAAGTATTTCGCGGCAACAGGATCGATTGCGGCGGGGTCGATAATGGCCTGCGCCGCGAGAGCCGGGTTGGACTGGTAATACGGATTATTCTGCAGAAAGGCAACCACGTTCGGGTCCGGACCGCCGTTCACCGCCTGCGAGAAGTTGCCGGCGGCCTCAGCCGGAGTAAATGTGTTCACCTTGCCTGCTTGCGACAGTTGGGACTGCCGCTGACCCTCATAAGCGAAGAAGAAGAAAAGCTTGTCCTTGCCGTTCAATACTTTCGGGATGATGATGGGTCCGCCTACGGTGCCCCCGAACTGGTTGCGTTTCAGGATCGGCCGGGCCTGCCCCTGCTCGTTGTTGAAGAATAGGTTGGCGTCCAGGTCTTCATTGCGCAGGTAGTCGTATAAGGTTCCGTGCAGCTGATTCGTGCCGCTCTTGGTTACCACGCTGACGATGCCTCCGGCATTGCGGCCGTACTCCGCGCCGTAGTCGCTCTCAAGTACCCGGAATTCTGCGATTGCATCAGGATTGGGGTTGACCACGATTCCGTTACTCAGCAGGTTGTTATTGTTGCCGCCATCGAGCAGATATGTTACGGAGTCCGTCCTTTGTCCGCCAATGCTATAAGCGCCCGCTCCGCCATTGTCGGGATTACTGGCCGTCACGCCGGGTTGGGTAGCCAGCAGATCGAGCGTGTTCCGGCCATTCAATGGAAGCTCAAAGATCGCCTGCCCGCTAACCACGCCGCCGACGACCGCATTCGTGGTTTCGACCGTGCTGGCCACGCTCTCAACGGTGACGCTTTGGCTCATTGAGCCGAGCGAAAGCACTAAGTCCACGCGCAACGTCTGATTGATATCGAGCACTGCTTCCGGGCGGTTGATGGTCCGGCGGAATCCTGAGGCTTCCGCTGAAATCTCATAATGGCTGCCGATCGGGAGCTGCGGCACCTGGTAATGGCCCGACTTATCCGTTTTCGTCTCGCGCGCCGTCTGTGTCCCGAGATCGGTCACCACCACCTTCGCGCCGGCCACGGCAGCCCCGCTCGGGTCGGTTACATTGCCCGCGATCCTTCCCGTGGCGTCTTGGGCCCATAGCTGGGCCGTGAATGGAGCGGATATTAGAGCCGCGATAATCGGGGCTGCGCCCGCGCGGCGTTGGACGAGTCGAACAAGCGTTGAACGGCTAGTGTGCATCAGAACCCCCCAAGGACGGATCGCTGACGCGGCGATTCGTGAATGAATCTCAAGAGACTAACACAAATGGGAGTATGCTGTTTCGGTGCGGATCACGCGGCGCGGTTAGCTGAACGCCAACCCAGCCGCGTGGCACCTCTATATCGTCCAGGGCTTCACCGGAGAGAGCCTGATGCGTATGTTCTCCACGAATCCCAAAACGCAGGACAGAATTCGCCGGCTCGAAGCCATGCGTTAGTTCGAATCTTGCAGAATGAGGGTCTTTACCGGAGTACCGTCGCTCCAAACACCCATGTTGATCTGATTGGCGGAGCCGTGGCCTAGACCATAGGAACAATTGGTCCCTGTGAGTACACAGTCGAACAGACCGACGCTTAACTTCCAGGTAATGTTGTAGTCGCGGTTATCTACCCCGGAATCACTATCCTCAAGGCCGTTCGTATCCGGGAACCAGTGGTTACCGAGCTGCGCGGGCGAACCATGCGAGTCGGTGATTACCTCCAGAAAGTCGCGATTTGCGGCCGGAATCGCCGTTCCGATTGACGACCAGATCGACTGAGCCGTGGGTATGTCCGGGATATTTTCATCCGCGTCCGTCAGGACCACACTAATGGACGGACTAATCTGCGAGAGAGCTATCTGCAGCGTTCCTGTGTTCCCGAGACCGGGATTGAAGGCTGCGATCGCTCTTGGAACCGGAACTCCGGCCACGGGATTTGTAGTCAGCGACTGGGCTACCGCAAACGATTGATAAGCTCCCATCGAGTGGCCCGTGAATACGGTTTGCATTCCGAGCCCGTCGATCCTGGGTGGGATCAGACCGCCTTTGCCCGTTTTCAACCGCGAGAGCGCCGATTCCCATGCGCTTACGATGCTTTCCGAGAATTCAGGGGGCGATAGAGTGGCGTCATAAGTTGGAAAAACCACTGTATAGCCGTTGCGGACAATATGCTCGATCCAGTAAATGTAATTCGAAGGGCTGTCCCCAACCGTGTAGCCCTCCAGTCCAGCCAGGTATCCGTGCAGGAAGAGGACGACCGGCAGCGAGGCGGTCGCAGTCGACCCCACCGGCTCGAAGATATAATAGCTCGCGTATGGTTTTTCTTTACTGGGATTGACGTAATAAGCCCCGAACTGCTGATAAGAGGGGTAAGCGTAGGTGCTCCCGCCCGGCCCGCTACTCGGCTGAGGCGGCGGAGTCGGGGTTTGGGCCATCGCGCTGAGGGCAACGCCCAGCGTTAGAGACACCAAGGGTAAAGCTCGGCTGATGTACATAGTGACACTCCATAAAACGGGCGTGAATTCCCGGACAGCGCGTGCAAAGTTCGCACGATCGAGGCGAACTCAAGGGTAAGTAGTAAAGGAGGGGCGGTTCGAATGTGAAACCGTTTCGGTCTACACTTACGTCTCGGCTCTGTAACCCACTGAGTCTACAGAGCCGCGCGTGTCAGCAAGCGGTGTTTTCGGCTACGACGACGGGTTAGTAAGGCGCGTCGAACTGGTCAGGTACGCTGTCCCCGTTTTGGCAGTCCGACTGGAACTGAGTGACCGGGTCGGACACATAAAGCAGCGGTGTCACGGGCGTTCCGTCGCTCCAGTTACCCATGGTGATCTGCTGCGAATTGCCGTTACCGAAGGCGACATCGCACTGGAGGCCCTTGATGGCACAGTTTAGCGCCGAGACGCTCAGCTTCCAGCTCACGTTGTAATCGCGATCGTCAACACTAGTCGGTGGAGGCACCGTGTCCAGATTCGTGTCGGTTAGCGAGAAGTAGTGATTTCCCAGTTGCTGCGGAGTACCGCGCGCGTCGCTGATTACTTCAAGGAAGTTGCGCCCGTTGCCCGTGGTCGACGGGAGCACCCCCCAAATCTGAGACGCGGTACAGCGCCGCTTTGCCTTGTCCTCGTCACCGACAACGATGATCACCGCCGTGGTGGGAAGTATGGTTGACAGGTCGTAGGTCGGAATCTGTCCTTGTCCCGGCTCGATTGCGACGATCGCACGGAACGGAGGCAGCCCGCTCCCCGGCTGATCGGTCAGCGCGGCCAGCGCAAACGAGGTGAAGGCGCCGGCCGAGTGCCCGACAACCCCGGCCTCCATCACTCCGGATTGATCGACGGCAACCGGTATCATGTTCGGACTTGCGGCGATCCGGTTCAGAGCATCGGTCCAATCCGCTAGTTCGTGGTTGACGAACGTCGCAGCCGCTCCCTGGTCATAGAGCGGCCACACTACGGTGTAGCCCTTCTGCACCAGCTGGTTGATCCAGATTTGGTACGACTGCGGACTATCTGCCCCGTATCCATGCAGGAAGAGGACAGCGGGCGCGGATGCCGGAACGGGCCCCGAGGGCTGATAGATGTAGTAGCTGTCAGTCTGGTCCGACCCGAAGGAAACGGTGTAGGGCCCGTACGTCTGGATCACGCTAAAGGCGTAGTCAGCGCTTCCCGGTCCCCACGAGGGCTGAGGAGGCGCTGTCGGCGTTTGCGCGAAGGTGAAACTGGTGGCTGCAAGGACCACAGTTGTGATGGAAATGACGCGTTTGGTGTTCATGAAGGGGTAGTCCTTAAGTTGTCACGGGTATTACGGAAAAAGGATAGTAGCGGATAACGGGAAAGATTTCAATAGAACTTACATGAAATTCATTAGAATCTCGCGTCGGGCCGCAGCGCGGGTCAACGCGGGCCATCCTTGGATCTTCAAAAGCGACCTCATCGAAGTCGGCGATGCCCGCGGTGGGGAGGTCGTAACGGTAGTCTGCGGTCAAACGTTAGGAATCGCCCATTACAGTGACTCATCCCAGATCGCACTGCGAATACTCTCACAGAACATCGAAGAGGTTGGCGAAAAATTCTTTCTAAATCGGCTCCAAACCGCCTTCGACTTTCGAATGAGTACGTTTGCTTTACTTGGAGAACCCGCGTTAGATACTTACCGCTTGATCTACGCGGAGGCTGATTCACTACCGGGACTAATCGTCGATCGATATGGTAGCTACCTCGTCCTACAGGCTATGAATCAAGGCATGGAGCGCTGCACGAGCGATATCGTGGCTGGGCTCACCGGCCTATTCAAACCGGCGGGGATACTGGCGCGCAACGACTCGCCGGTCCGGACGCGAGAAGATTTGCCTCTGGAAAAGCGGGTCCTCAGCGGAACCATCCCGGACACGGTGGAAATCTTTGTGAACGGTTTCAAACTACGCGCGGATCTCACTCACGGAATGAAGACGGGGATTTTTCTCGATCAGCGGGAAAACTACGTCGCGGCGGCGCGGCACGGGCGCGGACGGGCTTTAGATTGTTTCACGTCGACGGGCGGATTCGCGCTGCATCTCGCAAAGCGGTGCGAGCGCGTGGACGCATTGGATTCCAGTGCGGCGGCCATCGAAACGGCCCGCGCCAACGCGGCCGCTAACGGGATCGCGAACATTGATTTCCGGGAGACTGACGTGTTTCAAGCCCTGGCCGGGTTTGCCGCGGGACACCGCCGGTTCGATACCATCGTGCTCGATCCGCCGGCTTTTGCGAAGAGCCGCTCGCATAAGGAAGCCGCCGCGCGCGCGTACAAAGACCTGAATCGGCGCGCATTGAACCTACTCTCCCCAGGCGGCATTCTGGTTACTTGTTCCTGCTCGCACCACGTGAGCGAAGCGGATTTCCTGGAGGCGGTGGCCGAAGCTTCCATCGAGACCGGCCGCAAGCTCCGGATTTTGGAACGCCGCACCCAGGCAAGCGATCACCCAATCTTACTTACCGTGCCCGAAACCATGTACTTGAAGTGCTTAGTGTTTCAAGATACCGGCTTGTAAGGCGGCAACCTGGGTATCCAGGTGATCGAGCGCCCTTTGCTTCAGCGCGCGGAACCGGGGATTGGAACTGGCTGCAATCTCGGCATGGATGCGGGTGCGCGACAATTCGAGCGCGTGCATCTGCTGTTCGAGATCGGTCACGGGAGCACGAGCGGCGGTGCGGTCGTCCGCAGCCTGCTGCTGCGATTCGATGGATTTACTCTCCCAACCGCGAGCCATCCTGAGTACATAATGGCAGATTCCGAGGGAGGTTGGGACTTCCCGTAAGTGCGCATGCTGAGGCCAGCCCAGTGGCGCTACAATCAGCCGTGCAGCGGTAGGGACCGCCAGGTCTGCCAGCCCGCGAGACTTTCAGAAGTGTTTGAGAGGGAATCCTTGGTGACTCGAATCGCTACTACTTTCGGCAGACTAGGTATTTGCGTTGCAGCGACTATGGCGCTGTCCGCTCAGACTGTCACCACACTGGCAAGCTTCGATCAAACGGACGGCTCCCAGCCTTGGGCAGGACTCGTTCAAGGCCTCGACGGAGACTTTTACGGGACCACGTCCGCCGGAGGCGCTGGTGGGGCCGGCACGGTCTTCAAGATATCCGCCGGTGGCGCGCTGACCACATTACACAGTTTCTGTACCGAAGCCGGGTGCCCCGACGGCAGTACGCCCTATGCAGGGGTCGTCCAAGCGACGGGTGGTGACTTCTACGGGACAACCTGGAATGGCGGCGCTAATTCAGCTGGAACGGTGTTCAAGATAACTTCTACCGGCGTACTAACGACGCTTTATAGCTTCTGCTCTCAACCTCTGTGCACCGACGGCGCGTACGCGTCCGCCGGGCTCGTCGAAGGTGAAAATGGCGATCTCTACGGCGCCACCTATGGAGGAGGCGTCTACGGCTCGGGCGCGATTTATCGAATTAGTCCGCGTGGCGCCTTTTCGCCGATCTATAGCTTCTGCGCACTAAGTGGCTGCCCCGATGGCCTGAATCCCTACGGCGGCCTCTTGCTGACCGCAAATGGCGATCTCTACGGCACGACCTTCTACGGTGGAACCGGCGCGGAAGGAGGCGGCACAGTGTTTCGGATAACACCTGCGGGTACTTTGACTACTCTTCATAGTTTC
>NZ_CAJCHS010000087.1 GCF_903970205.1 Nevskia soli
TACATCCGAAAATGTGCCGTTGCCATTGTTGTGATAGAGGATATTCTTGCCGCCGGGCAAGCCGGGAGGACCGCAGGCCACCAGCAAGCCTTTGTAAGTGCAGGGTCCGGCTTCCGGGGGCGGGGCAGTCTTCAGGTCTAAGTCGACATAGTTGGCGACGAATAGGTCGAGGTGGCCGTCCTTATCGTAGTCGACGAAGGTACAACCGGTGTTCCAGCGCGTCTTGGGACCCGGCTGGAGTAGGCCGGCCTCCTTCGTTACATCGGTGAACGTGCCATTGCCGTTATTGTGGTAGAGCGCGTTCTGACCGTAATAAGTGACGAACAAGTCGTCCCGGCCATCGTTATTATAATCGCCGACGCAGCAGGCTTGGCCCCAGCCGCTTCGAACATCAAGTCCGGAACCTTTCGTTACATCGGTAAAAGTGCCGTCCCGATTGTTCTTGAAGAGCCTACAGTGGGGTTCCTGGCCTTTCGGGAAGCCTTCCAGCCGCCATCCGTTCACGATAAAGATATCCTGCCAGCCGTCGGCGTCGTAATCGTAGAACGCGAGTCCGCACCCGGTAGTCTCGAGTAAGTACTTGTTGGTGTGTTCCCCGCCGTAAATCGTTTTGAACGCTAAGCCGGCTTCCTGAACAACATCGACGAACGAGACTCCGAGCGGCGTGCCTTCAATTGGAGACTTGGGGCCTTTCGGGGCAGGGCGCGGCTTGGCGTCGTAACTTCGCTCCATGGGAGTCTGCGCCAGGGTACACAGATCCGCGAAGGGCAAGACCAGAGCAGTACGGCTAAGTGATTGCAGAAACCTGCGGCGATTGCGGTACACGTCTAATGCTCGCCCGCTACGGCGGCCGGAGGCGCGGCATCGGTGTGCATGTGCCACGGCACGCTCTCGTTGGATATCTCCGGATGGTTACGAAGAAAGTCGAGTGAGTAGGTCGGCGCGCCCGGATCGATCTGTTTGGTGGCGAACAAGGCCGCCTGTTCCGATGCTTTTTCTTTCAGTCCCATACGTTTATACAAGATTGCCAAGTTGTAGTGAGCCGCGACGTCATCGGGGTCGATGGCTTGCAGCGCTTCGAATTGCTTGATCGCTTCCTCCGGCTGATGCTGCTGGTAGTAATAAACACCGAGTTCGCGGCGGGCATCGCGAGACTGTGGGTAGGCGGCGACGACCTTCGTCAAATCGGTCAGTTCAGCCTCACTGTTCCCGGCGCGCCTTTCCACAATCGCAAGATAGTAAAGCGCGCGTGCGTTATCGCGACTTAACGCGAGCCCCTTCTCCAGGCTGGCGCGCGCCTCGCTGTACTTCTCCCATTCGATATAAGTGAGCCCGATGTTGATATATCCGTCTGAGTAATCCGGTCTTAGTTTCACGACCTCTCGAAACGCGTGAACCGCATCCGCATACTGCAACTGATCCAGGTAGCCGATCCCCAGGTTGTTCCACCGCATCCAGTCGGGATTATCCTGCGGGTCGGCTGCAACAACAGGATTGTCCCCGATCATCAGGGTACGCGTTTTCGATGCAAGCTCAATCACGGGATAGGCCGGATGATCCGGTCCGAAGACATTATTCAGATAACTTTGGCGAAAATGGCGATAGTTGACGCGCGCCGTTACTGTCAACGGTCCCTGGGCATCCTGTGGCACCGTGAACTGATACCGCACTAACGCCGAACGTCCTGCCTGTATCGAGTTGTCGTAGGCCATCGAGTGGATGGTCCAGACCTTGTGGTTATCCACGAAGTTCCCGTCGCTATTCACCGGCCGATTGGTGAAGCTATGCGCCCGCGGCTCCAGCGTTCCATCCGGCTTCAGAAAACCGCTGTGAACGATCTCCCTTCCGGTAGCGTCCTTGACCGTGAACTCTACCCATGCCTCGTACAAATCGCGAACTTCGGGAATCAGCGAATGGCCGATGTTCTTATTCTGAATGACGACCATTGCCTCGATCTTCTGGTTGCGCGAAAGCTGGAACGGCACGGAACCGAGAGGCGCGATCAGGTTATCCGAATCGGACTTCTTAATCGCTACCAGATCGACGTTGAGGTACTTACCCGATTTCAGGAAATCGATCGTCTTCTGTAGCTGCTGGTCGAATCCGTAATAGAACGGAACAGCGGTATTACCGGCCGGCCAGCGGTGCGAAGCGAGAGTGCCGTTCTTCGCGCCCGAATCGTGTAACACCGCGGGTTCGCGCATCATGTGGCAGTTCTGGCAGGTAGTAAGCTTGGCGGAATAGAAAGTAAGTGGATTTCGCTCGGAGAACTTTGAATTCTGCCACTCATCAAACGAAGTGAACGCGCGGATCCACTTATATTCGTTCAAAGGATTCGGAAGATTGGCCTTGTGGCAGGACGCGCAGAATTCCGGCGTCTTGTAGATGTCTTTCATTACAGCTTTCGCGTGCCGTTCCGGATGGTCGACGATTTCGTTATACGGAACTTCTCCCGCAATCCGGTTCCCATTCTCATCCACCATGACGGCCGGAATACCCATGACAAATCCGCCGTTGCCGAGCGTCGACTGCAGCTTCTGGATCGAGTGGCAGATGGTGCATGTCAGACCGTCTTCGTCGAACTTCCGGTCGATCTTGGAATCCTGCGTCAGTGCGCCGCTCAGCACGCCGATGGGGTTGTGGCAGCTATCGCAATGCCGGGTGTATTCGATGCCTTTCGTGCGCATCAGGATATTGACACTCGCCCGGTAAAAGGGCGTTCGGAACGAGTTGGAATGCAGCGCCTGACGCCATTGCGCATACGCTTCCTGATGGCAATAGCCGCAATATTCGGCGGTGGGAAACGCTCCGGGCTCAACAAAACCGCCGTTCTCCATCCGGGCGTTTCCGGGCGCGGAGATGTTGCCGGGGCCAAACCGAAAATTGTAGGTGGAGCCGGGATTTGCCGTCGAGCTGGATGCCTTATCGCCGTACGATTGCGCGAGCAATGCCTGCAACAGGAAACACGCCCCAATTACAAGGGCGGCGATGCCGACCGACCGAACGCTTCTAGACCCCCAGACCACCAGAGTGTATTGTAATCAATCTCGCAAACCATAAGTGCGGGGCGGTGTAAACCAAGGTCAGCGACGCAGCGTCAAGATGGTACGTGACAAACTTGATACGTGCGCTTGCGCGGGCGCTACCCTTTTCGCTCTGCATGATCACATTGCAGGGCTTCGACGCCCCGATCGGAACTCACGACCCGGCGTTTGACACCATTCCGTTTACATC
>NZ_CAJCHS010000088.1 GCF_903970205.1 Nevskia soli
GATTGATCGCGGTCGCCACGGTATACGGCCGGTATCACTATCTGGCTGACGCTGTGGCCGGGCTAGCGATGACCGGCGTGGCGCTCTTGATCGCACACCTGCTGGGTCCGGTCCGAAAATCCGCGAACTAACCGAGCGCCGCCGTCGTATGTGATCAAATGCGGTCGCCCGCGCGACCATCTATCATTGCGAATGGTGTCTATGACAGCTGTAAATCCAACCCCTGCCGTGAGCCAGTCCCGCGCGAATCCGGACGCGTCAATCCGCGCGGAAGGTCTCGTCAAGACGTATCCTAACGGCGTTCAAGCACTTAACGGGCTCTCCTTTTCCGTGGCCTCGGGAAGCGTCTACGCATTACTCGGTCCCAACGGGGCGGGGAAGTCGACCACGGTCAAGATCCTTACCACTCTTTCCCGCGCCAATTCAGGATCGGCGACGGTAGCGGGCATTGATGTTATGCGCAACCCATCCGCTGTTCGCAACGTGATTGGTTGCGTCGCTCAGAAATCCGGAGTCGATGCCAATGCTACCGGCCGGGAGAATCTTCGCTTGCAGGGCCGCTTCTACGGTCTCGGCGGCGCGGCGCTTGAAGACCGCATCACGGAGTTACTCGCCCGCTTCCGTCTGAGCGAGGCCGCCGATAAGATCGTGCGCACCTTCTCGGGAGGCATGCAGCGCAAGCTCGACATAGCTCTGGGTCTGATTCACCAGCCCGCCGTACTCTTCCTCGATGAGCCTACAACGGGCCTTGATCCCGAAGCGCGCGCGGAACTCTGGGAAGAGATCAGCCGCCTATCCGGGCAGATTGGAATCACGATTCTGCTGACTACGCATTACCTCGAAGAAGCCGACCGGCTCGCGCAACTCGTAGGTATCGTGGATCGCGGCCGGTTAGTTGCCGAAGGTACTCCCGAAGGGCTTAAAAGCGAGTTGCGCGGCGACGCGGTACACGTCGAATTCGCGCAGATAGAGGACGAATCGCGCGTGCATGCGGCTCTGGCCGGAGTCGACGGGATCGCCGAAATCGCCCTCGAAGGGGCCGGCGTCCGGGCCCGCGCCCAACATGGCGCCTCGGCCGCTCCGGGTGTACTTGCCGCGCTCGATCGCGCCGGTATCAAAGCGATGTCGGTTCGTATCGCGCGCCCGTCGCTTGACGATGTCTACCTCAAACACACGGGCCGCAGTCTACGGGACGCCGAGTCTGAAACCGCGGCGCAAACCAAAGGAGGAAAACGATGAAAGTCATTTCCGATTCTTTCTACATGACGCAGCGCCATCTAATGGCTCTGATGCGCCAGCCGTTCTGGATTGTGTTCATGTTAGTCCAGCCGGTGATCTGGCTCCTGCTCTATGGCCAGCTTTTCCGCCGCGTGGTGGAGTTACCCGGTTTTCAGACCGGCAACTACATTAGTTTCCTCATGCCCGGCGTCGTGGTTACTTCGGCTTTGTTTGGCGGCGGATGGGCCGGCATGGGAATAATCGCGGACCTGGAGCGCGGAGTGATCGACCGCTTCTTACTAACTCCGGTAAGCCGCACCGCCGTTATCGCCGGCCGCATCATTGCCATGTGCATCAGCGGCGCCGTGCAATCCTGTATTCTGATCTCGCTAGGCTTCCTTATGGGCGCAAGGTACGGCGGCGGACTGGTCGGTATCCCGCTGCTCTTAGTAAGTGCGATGTTGATGATGGCAGCCTTTGGCGCGCTCTCCAACGCCCTCGCGCTGGTAGTGCGCAAAGAAGAGTCAGTGATCGGCGCGAGTAACATGCTCTTGCTACCCATGACCTTTCTTGCCCCGATCTACATGGCAAAGCCGCTGATGCCGGGATGGATGCAGAAGGCCTCGCTGGTCAACCCGGTCACCTGGACCGTGGAAGCGGGCCGCGAGGCTCTGCGCGTGTCACCCAACTGGTCGGCGGTTGGAATCCGTTTGTTGATCCTGCTGATCTTTGTACTGGCAAGCATGTGGGTGGCGACGCGCGCATTTCGCATTTACCAGCGCTCCATGTAAAGCCGCTAGGCTCCTCGGGCGATCATAAGATGCGCTTGGAGCGTCAATGCAACTCGACGGAACTCTTCAATTGCCTGATGGAAAAGAGATTGCGGTCGTCCTGGAGGTCGACGCGACTCAGTTGGAAGCGGGTTCACCCGCATTCGCTTCGGCCGATGTGGTAGCCAGGGCGATTGAGGTCTTGGGCTCCAAAGAGCGGGCGCTTGCCTGGCTCCGCTCGCCTGTTCCCGGCTTAAACAACAGAGACCTCTCGACGTGATGGACACTCCCGACGGCCGCGCCGAACACGGCGTGTTCGGATAAGTGATCGAGGTTGTTGGAACAGCGAAAATGACCCGCAAACATTCACCGTTCCGCCCGGCTAGGTGAACGCGGCTGAGCTCCCGCTTCGGCAGCCAGGCGCACTTAGTAGTGATCCTTCGGTTCACAACCAAGGATGAAAAGGAACCGTACAGCCCCACTCCGAGCCCGACCGAAAGGGAGGGTCCGCCGCTGTCAGCCACTCTTCAACGTTCGATTCCCTGCAACACCTCAGCCGCAATCTGAGGCACCGGACGATGCTTCGCGTCCACCTCATAATTCAACCGCTGCATCAGCCTGGTATCAAGCTTCCCCTCAAGCTCCCTCAGCGCCGCCTCCAATCCGGGAAACTCCGCAAGAGCCGCATTCCTCACCACTATCGCCGCATCATAAGGTGGAAAGAAATGCTTCTCGTCCTGAAGTATAGTTACCGGCAAGACACTAAGCGCGCCATCCGTAGAGTTCCCCGCAACCATATCCACCTGATCCTGCGCCAACGCCCGGTAAAGTAATCCCAGATCCATCGTCTTCACCGCGCCCGTCAACTGGAGATGGTAAGTCTTCTGTAAACCCGGTAAGCCGTCAGGCCGCTGCTCGAACTCATAGCCGACCCCCATCCGCCACTGATTCCCCGGCGCAGCCGCGTCACTTAGTGTCTTCAGATGCCGCGACTCCGCGTCGCTCCGCCGGATCGCCATCGCGAAAGTATTCTCAAAGCCGAGCGGATTCATCCATCGCAGATTCCATCGCGCGTAGCCCGCCCTCACGCGGGCCAACGCAGCCGCGGGATCCTTCACCACCGGCTGTTTCAATACGGAAGTAAGTGCGGTCCCCGTATACTCCGGGTACAAATCAATCGATCCGGTAACAATCGCCTGCTGCGTCAGAAAAGTACCACCTAAGTCAAGCTTGCGGCGAACGCGCGTATGCAGCCGGTTCTCGATGTGCTGCGAAATGATCTCCCCGAGTATCAATTGCTCGGTGAAGTTCTTCGACCCGACCGTAATCCGATGTTGCCCCGAACATCCGGCCAGCGCCAGAACACAAACCACACAGACGGTCCTCATGCAATGCGCCGTTCCAACCACCCAAGCAGCTCATCTGCAAGAATCGCCATAAGCGCCGCCGGAATCGCCCCGGCCAGTATCTGCGTCGGATCGAACTCCGCGATCCCGCGGAAAATAAACACGCCCAGTCCCCCGGCCCCGATAGCCGCTGCGATCGTGGCGGTTCCTATCGTAGTTACAGTAGCCGTTCGCACCCCGGCCAGTATTGACCGCGCGCCCAGCGGCAACTCCACCTGAAACAGCACCTGATTCGGAGTCATCCCCATCGCCTGAGCCGACTCGCGAACCGCCGCGTCCACCCCACTGATTCCCAGCAGCGTATTTCGCAGGATTGGCAGGATCGCATACAAAACCAAAGCCACAATCGCCGTAGCTTTACCAACACCCAGAAACGGAATGGGAATCAGGAAACCGAATAGAGCCAGACTAGGAATGGTCTGGACTGTATTTGCAACACCTAACCCTGCCCGAGTCCATCGCGGACGCCGTGAGATCATCACCGCCGCTGGGATCGCAATCGCAGCCGCAGCCACAATGGCGATAACCACCATCCATAAGTGCTCGAGCGAAAGATCCCCGATCTCCTCAAGCATCGCTCGCGGGATCACTCCAGAACCTCAAGAAACCGCTTCGTCTCTTCACCGGTCCCGCGCCGAAACTCATCGGGAGTTCCGAAAAACTCAAGCGACCCCTGATTGAGGAGTGCGATCAAGTTACCAACCTTAAGTGCTTCCCGAATATCATGCGTGACGAAGACCGAAGTTACCTGCGCCTGCTCCCGTATCGCAAGAAAGCGGTTTTGTAACTCGAGCCGGGTAACCGGATCCAGCGCGCCGAAAGGTTCATCCAATAGCATCAGACCCGGACCTGCAGCTAGAGCGCGCGCCACTCCTACGCGCTGCCGTTGACCGCCGGATAGCTCGCGCGGATACCGGCCGGCAAAATCCCGCAGATCGACTTGTTCGAGTAACTCCCGCGTGCGCGCCGCGATCTTCTCCGCCGGCCAGCGCAGTAATGAAGGGACCAGCCCTACGTTGCGCTCCACCGTGAAATGCGGAAACAAACCGGCTTCCTGAATCACATAGCCGGTTTTGCGGCGCAGATCGATCAGATCCCACTCGCCGACAGCCCTATCCCCAACCAGCACCGACCCGCAAGATGGTTGAAGCAGCCCGTTGATCAGCCTTAGTGCGGTAGTCTTACCGGAACCGCTACGCCCCAGACAAACCAATGTCTGGCCGGGCGGAACACGGAAACTAATATCTTTAAGTACGTCCCGCCCCGCCACTGAATACGACACGCGGCGAAACTCGATCGGGAGCGCTTTCGCCGCCTCGTCCATCTAACTAACTTACACGCAGCTACACACCAAACAGCGTTTCAGCGAACGGCCACTCAA
>NZ_CAJCHS010000089.1 GCF_903970205.1 Nevskia soli
GCTTGGCGAGAAACCGCCGCAGGAAGGCTTCGTCCCGCTCGGTAACCTGATCGCGACTGCGCCTGCTGCTAAGGAAGAAGCTCGCGAAGAAGTCGGTAGCTTCGGCGACTAACTAACAGCCCGCCCGAGTCCAACGACTCCGGCGGGCGATTCACCCACGCCCGCCAACATCACGATCCGCCGCGCCATCGTTACCGAGCCGCGACGGCGACGGAGCGGTCGCAGCCAGCCTACACTCCGAAGAAATCACATCTCATCCGCGGAAGGCCCATAACACCCCGGAATTTTGATATCCAACAACCGCAGATACACACCTAACTGCGCCCGGTGATGCACCAGATGATCGATCACCCACTCCCGATACACCTCGTACCTCGGCTGCGAAATGATCGTCTGTCCACCCCACTGAAACTGCCAGTTCACATCCATATCTTCGTCGGTAGCCTTAGTCAGCCATTCCCTGGCTTCAGGTACATGCTTCTCGAACTCCGCCAGAATCTCCGCGGGAGTCTGCGGATCGAACGGCTTATAATCCGGCCCCATTTCCAGCACCGTCAGGGAAAACGTCGATTTCCCCCAGGACGGCAACTCCGCCACATGACCGGCCAGCTTGCCCAGCGGCATCGACTTCGCATGCGGCTTGAAGTCCATCTTTCCTTCCGGCACAAGTTCCAGCATCTTGCGCGTCTTCTTCATCTCCCCTTCGAATTCGGGCAGCAATCTTTCTGCGATCGTCACAGCGTTCTTTCTCCTCTCGTTCGCGTGTCGCGACAATCCGGAGACTATCATTTTTTGAAGGCGAACACAAGGCGAAGATGAACGGCCCGGTACACAGCGCGGGATATGCTTTGGTCAGTGGGAATCGCCTCGCAAGATCTCCTGTACGCGTTAAAAAACCTTCGCAAGAGCCCCCTCTTCGTCGTCACTGCCGTCCTCACGCTGGCGCTCGCCATCGGCGGCAATACCGCCATGTTCACGGTGATCCGCGCCGTGCTCCTCAATCCCCTCCAGTTCCGAGATCCCGACCGGCTCGTTTACCTCTCGGGAGGCGCCACGCCAACGCGATTCGAAGAGATGAAAGCCCAAGCGCAATCCTTCACGGGGCTGGTCGCCTTTTCCGGAGTGGAGAATCTCACTTACTCCGGCGCGACCGAACCCGAGGTCCTGAAAGGAGAGCGCATATCGGCCAATTTCCTGCAAATTCTTGGCGTCGCTCCCTTGGCCGGTCGCGCGTTTCGACCCGAGGAAGACACGCGCGGCGGCAAACCCGTCGTCATGATCAGCGCCGAATTATGGCAGCGCCTCTTCGGCAGTAATCCGGATGCGGTCGACCGCCCGATGACTCTCGGCGGCTCCTCGTACACGATCATCGGCATCCTTCCGCCACACTTCTCATTTCCCGGTCCGGGTATCGATGTCTGGATGACGACGCCCTCGGAATCTCCGCTCTTTGCCGAGAAGTCGCGGGCGCTCAGCCCGTTCCTCACCGTGTTCGGCCGTCTCAAACCCGGCGTCACCTTCGAGCATGCGAACGCCGAAATGAAGGTCATCCGCCAGCGCTACGCCATGGCGCACCCGGCCATGCTCGACGCCGAACCGAAGATACCGGGCGAAGTCTCCGCAATGAAAGAGGAAGTTGTATCGCATGTCCGATCGATGCTCTGGATGCTCTTCGGCGCCGTCGGCTTCGTACTAACAATCGCCTGCGCGAACGTCGCCAATCTACTCCTGACTCGCGCCCTATCCCGCACGCGCGAGTTCGCCGTGCGCTCGGCCCTGGGTGCGTCTCGCACACGCCTGGTCCGGCAGCTTCTCGCCGAGAGTATTCTTCTCGCGGCGGCGGGCGGCGTACCCGGCATCCTCCTCGCCGCCTTCGCCCTGCACGCCATTCCAGGCATCACGGGGTTCCAACTGCCTCGCGCAACCGAAATCCATCTGGACTGGGCGGTTCTCGCGTTCGCCGCCGCGCTCTCGCTTACCACCGGCATCTTATTCGGATTAGTTCCCTCCCTAAGTGGATCGCGACCCGATCTAATGCACGTCTTGCGAACGACCGGAGAAGGTTTCAGCAAAGGCGGCCAGCGAAGATCGTACGTCCGCGGTCTCTTATCGGTCGCCCAGATCGCGCTCTCCGTCATCTTACTGATCGGCGCGGCATTACTACTCGAAAGCGTCACGCACCTTCGCGGCGTCGCATTGGGATTTAACCCGAACCATCTCGTGACAGCTAGTATTAGCTTGCCCACCATCCGCTACGATACCGACCAGAAGAAAGCCTTCTTCCTCGAAGAACTAACCCGCCGCCTCGCGGTACTCCCCGGTGTTCAAAGCGCGACCGTCGCGATGTCCTTACCGATGATGAGTTACGCGGGAACTCCGGTCCAGGATGCAGACAAACCGGAACTGCCTCTGAACGAACGTCTGATCGCCAAAATACTTCCTGTCTCGCCGACTTACTTTCGCACTCTCCAAATTCCACTAAGAGGCGGCCGTGAGTTCAACGAGCAGGACGCAACGAACCAACAGCGCATCGCCGTCATTGACGAAGCCCTCGCCCGCCGCTTCTGGCCCGACGGTCAGAACCCGGTTGGACATCGTCTCCTAATCGGCGGCGTCAACCTGAAGTCCGCCGAAATCGTCGGAGTCGTTGCCGATGTGCATCAAAGCGTCGACGACCGCAATGACTGGAAACAGAGCATCTACGTTCCCTTCGGGCAAAGTCCGCCGCCGTTCGCCATGCTCGCCGTCCGCACCGCCGGCGATCCTTTGTCCTTTACCAGAGCCATTCGTCAGCAGATGGCGACGCTTGACAAAGATCAAGCTCTAACCGATGTGCAAACCATGGAGCAGCGCGTCGACGCACAGGTGGGCCAAGAGCGGTTATTAGTCATCTTATTAGGATCATTCGCCGGTTTCGCGTTGTTACTCGCGCTCCTCGGCATCTACGGAGTCATCGCATACTCGGTAGCGCAGCGCGTTCAGGAAGTCGGGATCCGCCGAGCCTTGGGCGCCCAACAGGGCGATATCCTTCGCCTCATCGTTGGCGAGGGATTTGTCCTTGCTCTATCAGGAGTCATCCTCGGACTTAGCGGCGCCGTTGCTCTAACGCGTGTCATTTCGGCCCTCCTGTTCCAGGTAAGCCCGACCGACCCACTTACCTTCGCCGCTATCGCCCTGCTGTTCCTGATCGTCGGATCGGCCGCCAGCTATATCCCGGCAAGCCGCGCCGCCCGCATTGATCCCAACGCCGCCCTACGCGTCTGACTCCAGTTTCTCTGTCTTCATCGCCGTTTACCTGCGTCCAGCGGCGGCCAATACTGGCTGTTGCTCATTCCGGTAAACCTCCCCGCCCTTCATCACAAACCGCACCCGCTCCAGCACCTTCACATCCTCTAGCGGATCCCCATTAACCGCGATCAGATCCGCATAACTGCCGGGCGCAACCACTCCCGCCTTTCCCGCCCAGCCCACTAAGTCGGCCGCATTCACTGTCGCCGCCTGGATCGCCTCCAGCGGTTTCATCCCGTACTCGACCATAATGGCGAATTGCCGCGCATTATCCCCATGCGGATAAACCCCGCCATCCGTCCCGAACGCCATCTTCGTCCCCGAAAGGTAGGCATGCCGGAAATTCTGCCGCTGCAACTTACCGATCCCTTTCTCCTTCTCGATCGATTCCGGCAGCATCCCCGCCTTCAACCCTTCTTTCAGAATGTAGTCGTCGTTATAGATATCGAAGACCAGGTAAGTGCCATGCTGTTTCGCCAGCGCAATCCCTTCGTCATCAATCAAGCTCGAATGCTCAATCGAATCGATCCCCGCGCGAATCGAGTCTTTAATGGATTGCGTCCCATGCGCGTGCGCCGCTACCTTGCGCCCCAACTTATGCGCTTCGTCCGCGATCGCCTGTAACTCTTCGAAGGTATACTGCGGTGCTCCCGGTAAGTCGCCTTTCGATAGCACACCGCCCGACGCGCATACCTTGATTAGATCTACTCCGTACTTGATGTTCTCCCGTACCTTGGCCCGCGCCGCCCACGGACCATCCGCCACGCCGTCCGCCCGGAAGTGAAATTCCGGCGCCAGCAAGTCCTCATCGCAGTGGCCTCCAGTAATCCCCAGCGGCGGACCGGACACGAACATGCGCGGACCCGGTACATCCCCGGCGTTGATCGCATCACGCAGCGCGACATCGGTGAACCCCGCCGCGCCCACGTTCCGCACGCCCGTAAAACCGGCCATCAACGTCTTGCGGGCATTCGCCGCGCCGGTCAGCGCCTGCCTGGGCACCGAGATTCCCAGGCTCTGATAACCCGCGTGCTCCGGATTCGCCGTCAGGTGATCATGCACATCGATCAACCCCGGCAGGCACACCGCGCCCGATAAGTCGACAGGCGTCACGCCGGCCGGCAGCGAAACCCGCGACGCCGGACCGACAGACGTAACCACTCCGTTCTGGAACACGACAAGAGCGTCAGCCACATAAGTCCCGCTGCGCACATCGAGCAATCGCCCGCAATGCACCGCGCCGCTCGGGTCCGCCTGCAACACGCACGCGGTAAAGAAACTCGCAAGAAGTAAATGTTTAGTCATGCCGGGTAGACAATTATAGACTTGCGGCTCAGAGTCGAAAAAAGTTTGCGCAAACGCCTGCGGCGCTTGAAACCCTCTTCCTACGAAAAGGATTTCAGATTTGAGAGAAGCTCTTCAGTGTCTTCTCAAAGCGCGGGCTTATCTTGACCGAAACCTTCTGAACCGGCGACTCGCGCTTCACGGCTTGCGACCGATTTAGATAACGTTCTATCCCGGAAATTCGTCGATCGTGCGACTCAGCGATACGCCAGAGCTTGAATCGTCGTTGCATCCTCGTTACTGAGTCTGACTAGCTTCGAAATCGCGTCCTTCAACTCCGCGATCTGGCTGGCATTCTCACCGTTCTACCGATCGTGCGATTCAATCGACTGAAGCAACAACTCGATCCGCTCCTCGAACGTCATTTTCGCCCTCCAGTCCACTCTTTCACGGAAATGGCGGAGA
>NZ_CAJCHS010000090.1 GCF_903970205.1 Nevskia soli
ACAGGAAGGCAGCCGATTGCCGGAAATGGAATCCGCCGAGCAATGCCTGGCTAACTACCGCAAGCTAATCGCGGTATCCTGAATCGCCGCGTCTTAGACAAGACTAGCAGCCCCTGGTAGTAACCGCTCCGTTACCGTCGCGGCTCGGTAAGGGGGAGTCTACAGAGCCGGGTTCGACATGGGCGACTAGCGCCGGAACGCAGCCCGTCCCGCGAACTTAGCCGCCGAACCTAGTTTGTCTTCAATCCGCAACAGTTGGTTGTACTTAGCAATCCGGTCCGTCCTGCTTGCCGATCCCGTCTTGATCTGCCCACAGTTCGTAGCCACGGCTAAGTCGGCAATGAACGGGTCTTCCGTCTCACCCGACCGATGCGAAGCAATCGAAGTATAGCCCGCATTCGACGCCATCTGCATCGCTTCCAGCGTTTCCGTCAGCGTTCCAATCTGATTGACCTTGATCAGGATCGAGTTAGCGATCCCTTCGTCAATACCGCGCTTCAGCCGCCGCGTATTGGTCACAAATAGGTCGTCTCCCACTAACTGGACGGACTTACCCAGCGCCTCGGTTAGCATCTTCCAGCCGTCCCAGTCATCCTCCGCCATTCCGTCTTCGATCGATATGATGGCCGGATACTGCCGCTTCAAATCCACCCAGTACGCCACCATCTGTTCACTGGTGCGTTCGCTCTTATCGGATTTCTTGAAGATGTACTTTCCATTCGAGTAGAACTCGCTCGACGCCGGATCAAGCGTGATTCCAATCTGTTCTCCGGCTTTATATCCGGCCTGCGCGATCGCCTCGTGGACTACTTCCAAAGCTTCTTCGTTGGATTTCAGACTAGGTGCGAAACCGCCTTCATCGCCTACAGCGGTAGAATAACCCCGCTTCTTGAGCACGCCTTTTAGGGTATGAAAAACCTCGACGCCCCATCGCAAAGCCTCCGAAAACCGCGTCGCCCCGTAAGGCGCAATCATGAACTCCTGCAGATCCACGGACGAATCCGCGTGCGCGCCGCCGTTGATGATGTTCATCATCGGGACCGGCAGGGTTAACGCGCCAACGCCGCCCAGATAGCGATACAACGGAGTCCGTTCCGAAGCGGCCGCCGCCCGCGCCAGCGCCAGCGAAACCGCGAGAATGGCGTTCGCGCCCAACCGGCTCTTGTTCGGGGTCCCGTCAAGATCGATCATCATGCGGTCGATGCGCGCCTGGGCCGTCGCTTCATGCCCGCGCAGCGCTTCCGCGATCTCGGTATTGATGTGCGCGACCGCCTTCGTCGTCCCCTTGCCTAAGTAGCGCGACTTATCGCCGTCGCGCAATTCCACGGCTTCATGTTCGCCGGTGGAAGCGCCCGATGGCACCGCCGCCCGTCCCATCGATCCATCAGAAAGATAAACATCCGCTTCCACGGTCGGGTTGCCGCGCGAATCGAGAATCTCGATCCCTTGAACCGCCACGATTGTTGCCAAAGTTGTGTGAGCTCCTTGAATTCCAGCGAGTGACCCTTTAGTGTAAACCGCGCCTCAGTCAACCCTCAGCCCGCGACTCCGCCCAGAGCCCGACCTTTTTCAGCAGCCGCACCAGGTCCTCGCGCTCGCGCGGCCGCAGCACGGCGATCGTCTCCTCCATGTCCGCCGCGTGTTTCGCAAACGCCCGCTCGATCAACTTGCGGCCGCTGCCGGTAAGTTTTACGATTCGTGACCGCAAGTCTTCAGCGTCGGTCGTCCGCTTCACCAACTTGCGCGCTTCCAGCCGGTCGATCGCCGCCGTGATCGATCCACTCGAGAGCAGCACCTTGCGTCCGATCCAATTCACGGATTGCGGGCCTTTATGCAACAGCAGTTCCAGTACGGCGAAGTCCGAAAGTCCGATTCCGAGGCCTGATATGCTTGCCAGAGCGTTGCGTTCCACGGCGCGGGACGCCTTCCAGAGCACCAGCCACACGTGTGTCCCGCTTTCCTGCCCCATGATCCAAGAATACTTTATGCCGAGCGAATTTATCGTGAAATGCTTGCATCCCCGGTGAATCAGTCGCAATCTACCTTGATATCGAGATAATCGAGCACAAACATCGAGCGCAAACAAGGATAAACTAATGAGCACAAGCTACAAGATCGATCCGGCGCATTCCAGCGCCCAGTTCGTTGTCCGCCACCTGATGATCACCAATGTCCGCGGAGCTTTCAGCGGCGTCACCGGCACGGTCGTTTGGGATGATGCGAACCCGAGCCAATCCACTATCGACGCGATCATCGACGCAACCACGCTCTCGACTCAGGACGCCACCCGCGACGGCCACGTCAAGAGCCCGGACTTTCTGGATGTCGCCCAGTATCCGACGATCGAGTTCAAAAGCAGCAGCATTGCGCCGGCGGGCGACGGCGAACTCACCGTCAAAGGCGATCTGACGCTTCACGGCGTAACCAAGCCGGTCACGCTGAAAGTGGAAGGCCCCACCCCCGAATCGAAGGATCCGTACGGGAACCTCCGCATCGGCGCGTCCGCCACGACGAAGATCAAGCGAAGCGACTTTGGTTTGGTCTGGAATGCCCCGCTGGAAACCGGCGGGTTCGCACTGAGCGATGAACTCAAGATCGAGCTTGAGCTCTCGCTCATAAAGTCGTAAGCTACAACGCCGCGGCGAAAGCCTCGAACAACCTGGCCTGCAGCGGGTCCACCGGACTCTGGTTTTCCGGATGCCATTGCACTCCCAGGAAAAACCGCAGGTCGTTTCGTTCCACGGCTTCAATCGTCTGGTCCTCGCTGTCACGAGCGGAAACGAACAGACCATTTCCAAGCCGTTCGATCGCCTGATGATGACGCGAATTCACGCTGGCTTCAGGCGCGCCCAGAACACGGCGCAGCAGCGTGTCCGGCTCAATCACGACTGTATGTGCCGGCGTCGCTTTGTCCACGGGCCGCTTGCGATGACGCAGCCGGTCCGCGACATCCTGAACCAACGTGCCGCCGTGCTCCACGTTTACGATTTGCAACCCGCGGCAGATCGCGAACACCGGAACGTTCGCCGTCACCGCTTCGCGAATCAACCGCAACTCGACCGCATCCCGCTCATCGTCCGGCTTCTCGGTTGCGGGGTGCGGCTCCTGCTGGTAGAGCGCCGGGTTGACATCCTCACCGCCCATCAGCAGCAAGCCATCCACCTCCGCAAGCGCCGGGGCTTTCGACGGCAGCCGCAACACGGGCTCCATTCCAGCCTGGCGC
Source organism: Nevskia soli (assembly GCF_903970205.1). Classification (GTDB taxonomy): domain Bacteria; phylum Acidobacteriota; class Terriglobia; order Bryobacterales; family Bryobacteraceae; genus Bog-113. Next base: position 3,224 of record NZ_CAJCHS010000090.1, read on the forward strand.
AGCGCGGCCTGATACGGTTCGGATTCTTTCAGGTGGCGATAGACCGCCAGCACGCGCTTCATCCGGTCAGCTCGTTGGGCGCGAGGCCGCGAAACTCGATATCCGGCAGCTGCTCGACCGCGCGGCGCAGCGCCTGTTCCCAGCGCGCATGCACCAACTCCAGGTCCTTCTCGCCCGCCCACAGCCGCCGGTAGCGCCCGATATCGAACGAGTCCTTCTCATAGAGCAGCAGATCGATCGGCGGCCCGACCGTCACGTTCGACCGCATGGTTGCGTCGAGCGACAGCACCGCGTATTTTGCCGCATCTTCGAGCGATGTCTTCGATTCCAGGCCGCGATCCAGAATCGGCCGCCCGTACTTGCACTCGCCCAGTTGCAAGTACGGTGAATCGGCGGTGACGCGCAGCGGATTGCCTTGCGGATAGATCAGATACAAACTGGGCGGCTCGCCGCGCACCTGGCCGCCCAACAGCAGATGCACGTTGAAGTTGAAGCTGTCGCGTTCCAGCGCGGCGCGGTCGATGTCGGAAATGCGCCGTACGCAATCGCCCACAATCCGCGCGGCATGATAGAGCGATTCCGCCTTCGCCAGCCCCTCGCCCGCATTGAAAGCGTTCCGTAACAGCGTATTCACGGACTGACTGATGGACAAACTGCCGCTGCTCAGTATCACGAACACGCGCTCGCCCTTCTGCACGTAGGTGTGCATCTTCTGGCAAACGTTAATCTGATCGTAGCCCGCGTTGGAGCGGGAATCGGAGGCCATGACGAGCCCCTCGTCGGTGACGATTCCCAGGCAATATGTCATTCGTCGGTCAAATCCTTTCCCTACTATTCATTGTTGTAACAATTGCTAGACTAAACGCCATCCCTCTATGCATCTGCCCCGTCCGCAAATCCCGTTTGAAAGAGACCAATCCCGTTCATGCTGATTCGCCTGGGGTATGACATCGAATTCGAAGCATCCGCGCCAGTCCCGATGATCGCATTGCTCAATGTACATCCGTCCCGTGTGCCCGATTTGCGGGAGCCGGACCAGTTAACGATTGAGCCGAACATCGAGAGTGAGCAATATTGCGATTCGTTCGGTAACATCTGCACGCGCTTCGTCGCCCAGCCCGGAATCACCCGCATCAGCAATCGCACGCTGGTGATGGATTCCGGCGAGCCCGACCCGATTCAGGCGGATGCCCGTCAGTCGCCCATCGATCAGCTGCCGCATGAGATTTTGCAATTCCTGCTGCCCAGCCGCTACTGCGAAGTTGAACTGCTTTCCAACACCGCGCACGAACTATTCGGCAGCGCCGCGCCGGGATGGCCGACGGTTTACGCCATCACTTCATGGGTGAACCAGAAGGTGCAGTTCGGCTACGCGTTCGCACGGTCCACGCGAACAGCGCTCGAAGTCTACACGGAGCGCGTCGGGGTGTGCCGCGACTTTCAGCATCTCGCCATCACGTTCTGCCGGGCGCTGAACATCCCCGCGCGCTATGTTGCCGGATATCTGGGCGATATCGGCGTGCCGGTTTCGGACACTCCCATGGATTTCAGCGCATGGTTCGAAGCGTACCTGGACGGCCGCTGGTGGACCTTCGACGCACGCCACAACGTCCCGCGGATCGGACGGGTTTTGATGGCGACGGGCCGCGATGCGACGGATATCGCGATCACTACTTCGTTCGGAAGCACGCGGCTGAAGAAGTTTTTTGTGGTGTCGGATGAGGTGAAGGAGTAGGTCGCGTAACGACTGAATCGAGGGCGCCAGCGTCATTCAGCGGTGTATGTTGGGAAGCCATTTCACTATCAAGGGCTTCCTTCCGCGCTGCGCCCTCGAAAATGACCTCCAACATACACCGTTCCACCCGGCTAGGGTCAACGCGGCTGACAGCGGCGGACCCTCCCTTTCGGTCGGGCTCGGAGTGGGGCTGTACGGGTCCTTTTCATCATTAGTTCTGAATCGAAGGGTCAAGCCGAACTTGGTAGCCGGTGGCGGATTCCCGTGCTAAGACGGTTTCGGGGACGGGCGTTTCGGAAGCGTAGCCGGCTCCTCGTCCCACGTGGAAATGCCCCACTCGCGAGCGCGTTTTTCGATTAGCGCCACGCGTTCGTTGAGCGTCGCAAGTGCCGCCGCCTGAGCGCGCAGCTGGATCTCCGCGGCGCGGCGCCACTCCTCGAACTCGCGGCGCTGTTCCTCCAGGCGCTTCTCCAGATACGCCAGCCGTTCTTCCATTTCCTGCGGATACGCGCGCGATTCGTCTTCCATGCTTTGATCCTACACCGATTCGCTATACCACGATGGTCCCGTTACTCAAGGTTCCGATTTCCGGCACCGTTATTTCGACCACATCGCCCGCTTCAAGCGCAGCCTCAGCCGTAACGATAATCCCGGTCCCGGTTAACATCACCGAGCCGGCCGGGACCGAGTTCGACCGCAGCAGATAGTCCGTCAGATTCTCGATCTTTCGTGACAGCCGTGCAGTCGAAACCGAACCGCTGAAACGTTGCTCCTTGCCGCGCATGATCGTGCAGGTCATCTCTAGCGAGTATGGATCGGCAATCGAATCCGCCGTTACAATCACCGGGCCGAGCGAGCAACAGCAGTTATAAACTTTGGATTGCGGTAAGTACAGCGCGTTCTCGCGCTCGATGTCCCAGGCCGAAACGTCGTTGGCCAATGTATAGCCGAGCACGCGTCCCTTGCTGCCTAGAATCACCGCGAGTTCCGGCTCGGGTGCAGTGAATTTGGAATCGGAGCGCAAGCCTACTGCCTGATTCGGTCCCACGCAGACCCGCGCCGTTCCTTTGAAAAAGATCTCCGGCCGGTCCGCCCGGTTCACATAGGCGTACATTCCTTCGGCCGCGCCCAATTCGGTGTCTCGAAATTCGGCGCTCACTTCATACGTGCAGCCGCAAGCCCAGACTTCGATGGGATGAATCGGCAGGATCGGAACCGCCGGCTGACTTTGCCGCGAGGCGAGCTGCGTCGCCAGTTCCGTCAGCGGAATCCCTTCCGCCTCGGAACGACGGATGAGGTCGACAACGGTATGAGTGGGGATGGCGCGCGCGGAATCCCCTTCGAAGATCGCGGCGACAGTGGCGCCATCTTTTCGGATCTGACCAATCTGCATGGGTTGTCCAGTATGTCCGTTCAGTATTTCAGATAAATCGTTTTGTAGTCGCTGTAAAAATCGAACGCCGCCGGGCCTTGTTCCTTCGGCCCGAAGCTGGAGTCTTTAGTTCCCCCGAAGGGGAGTTGGTATTCGACGCCCGCGCTGGGAAGGTTGATGGTGAGCAGTCCGGCCTCGGCGCGGTAGATATAATCCATGGCGCGCGAGAGGTTGGTGGTCTGGATGGAAGACGACAGGCCGAACACGGTATCGTTGGCGAGGCGCATGGCGTCTTCGAAGTCCTTAGCCTTGATGATGGCGAGGACCGGTCCGAAGATTTCTTCGCGCGCGATGGTGGCGTTGGGGTCGACGTCGGCGAAGATGGTGGGTTCGACGAAATAGCCTTTGTCGTAAGCGCCGCCGGTAAGCTGGTTGCCGCCGCAGAGGGGCTCGCCGGATTCCTTCTTTCCGATCTCGATGTATTTGAGCACGGTTTCGAGTTGGCCCTTATCGACGCAGGGGCCGATGTCGATGCCGGGCTGCATGCCGTCGCCCACGGTAAGCTTCTTCGTGCGCTCGACGAGCGCGGCCACGAACTGGTCGTAGATGCCTTCTTCGACGATGGCGCGGCTGGTGGCGGTGCACTTCTGGCCGGTCGAGAAAAACGCGGCGTTGCAGACGTTTTCGACGGCGGATTTGAGATCGGCTTCGGCAAGCACGATGGTGGGGTTCTTGCCCCCCATTTCGAGCTGGATGCGGAGGCGGCGTTTGCTGGCTTCGGTGTGGATCCAGTTGCCGACGTCGTTGGAGCCTGTGAAGGAAATGGCCTTGACGGGCGCGGCGTTGACGAGCGCTTTGCCCAGTTCCCCGCCTGAGCCGGC
>NZ_CAJCHS010000091.1 GCF_903970205.1 Nevskia soli
ATGCGAGCAAGGCTTCTCGCAGTAGACATCTTTACCCGCCTGGCAAGCCCAGATGGTTTGTAAGGTGTGGCTGTGGTTGGGCGTCGCGATAGAAACCGCGTCAATGTTCTTGTCTTCCAGGAGCTTGCGGAGATCGCTATACCCTTGCGGACGCTTGCCGCTGGCCTTTTCGACCTCGGCCAGGCGCTTGTTGAGCACGCTCTCGTCGATGTCGACAATGGCGGCAATCTCGACATTCGGCATCTTCCCGTATTCCTTAAGGTGCGTGCCGCCCTGACCGCGGACGCCCACGCACGCGATACGGATGGTGTCGTTGGGGCTGGCGATGCCGCGCGTGGCGGCTCCGGTCGCGAGCGCGGCGGTGCTCATGAGGAAATAACGGCGATTCATACGGTGTGCGGACCTCCTATATGGGCGTAGCGGCTGCTGAAGTAGAGCAGGGGACGGCCATCACTGTATCTGGTTGCGGAAACGGATGCAAGTACGATCGAGTGGTCACCGGCCGGGATGAGCTCGCTAACTATGCCTTCGATCGCGGCGATGGCGCCGGCTAGAAGCGGCGCGCCGGTCTGGCCGGGGGACCACTCGACATCGCCAAAGCGGTCGAAGCCGGGTCGCGCGAACCGGACGGAAAGCTGCTGCTGGTCTTCGGCGAGGATGCTGACGGCGATGGGGGATCCGATCTTCAAAAGCGGCCATAGGCCGGCCTTGTAATCGATGCACACCAGGAACAGCAGCGGATCGAGCGAGACCGACGTGAAGGAGTTGACGGTCATGCCGTGAGGCTGGCCCTCGGCGTCGAGCAGAGAGAGCAGGGCGATACCGGTGGCGAAGCGGGAACAGGCGTGGCGGAAGTCCGCTTGAGCTTCGAGCTGGTCGAAGTCTTGGGTCAACACCATCGGGCGCTCGCTTGACATCGAGTTAACCTCAACTCTATCATCAAGTTGACGACCAGCGGCATTTTCCCCGGAGGCTGTTTTTTGATCAAGCTCGATATTATCAACGAGGTCGTGAACAAGACCGGAATCACGAAGACCAAAGCCGAGATGGCGGTCGAGACCGTGTTCGAGAAGATGAAGCAGGCTTTGGAGCAAGGAGACCGGATCGAGTTGCGCGGCTTCGGCGTATTCAACGTGAAGCCGCGGAAGACGGGCATTGGGCGCAACCCGCGGACGGGGGCCGAGGTGTCGATCCCGCCGGGCAAAGCGGTCCGCTTCAAGCCCGGCAAGGAACTGCAGACGCTTCAGTAAAGCGCGGCCGAATTGTCTTTTCCGGAAAACCCTGATCAGTTGGCCGTGCCGGCATGGATCGACCGGCGCTATGAGGTACGGCCTCAGTTTCGCGCGCCTTCCGTAGCGCGGCGCTGGTGGCTGCATATCCTGCTGTTCGTGTTGACGCTGGTTTCGACGTCCGCGGTCGGCGCGAGGATGGAGTATAACTTCGACCGCAATCTGCCGGTGTTCGAGGCCGATCGCGATATGGACGCGTTCTGGGCGTGGTGGAACCATCCGGAGACGCTGGCGACAGGGCTGCCGTTCTCGCTGACGCTGATCACCATCCTGCTGGCGCACGAGTGTGGACATTATGTCGCCTGCCTTTACTACGGGATCGATGCGACGCTGCCGTTCTTTTTGCCCGCGCCGACGTTCACGGGAACACTCGGCGCGTTTATCCGGATTCGGTCGCCGATTTTCTCGCGGAAGCAACTGTTCGACATCGGGGTGGCGGGGCCGATCGCCGGGTTTCTGTTCATCATTCCCGCGGCGGGGATTGGGCTTGCGTTCTCGAAGCTGATACCCAATATCGGGATGACCGGTTCGCTGCATTTCGGGACTCCGTTGTTCCTGCGGTTGTTCGAAGGGTTGGCGTTTCCAGGGCATTCGGTGAACGATGTGTATCTGCATCCCATTGCGCGGGCGGCGTGGGTCGGGATGTTCGCCACGGCGCTGAATCTGCTGCCGGCGGGGCAGCTGGATGGCGGGCATATCGTGTATGCGCTGTTCGGGCGCGGGCACAAGTGGGTGACGCGGGCGACGGTGGCGGTGCTGATCCCGCTGGGGGCGTTCTTCTGGCTGGGCTGGGTACTCTGGGCGGTGGTGCTGTTCCTGTTTGCGCGCCGGCATCCGCCGATATACGACCTGAGGGAGGTTGGGGCGTTGCGATGGCGGCTGGGGGCGCTCGCGCTGTTCCTGTTTTTGATCTGCTTCACGCTGGCGCCCGTTACCGAATGAAAATCTCCGCTGCGATCATTACGCTGAATGAAGAGCGGAATGTGGTGCGGGCAATTGAGAGTCTGGGGTGTTGCGACGAGATCGTCGTGGTGGATAGCGGGTCGACGGACCGGACCGTCGAGGTCGCTCGGCGGCTGGGAGCGCGGGTGGTGGAGGAGCCGTGGCACGGGTACGCGCGTCAGAAGAACCTGGCGGCGGGGGCGGCGGCCAATGAGTGGGTTCTGTCGATCGATGCGGATGAGGCTTTGAGCGAGGCGCTCGAGGGCGAGATTCTGACCATAAAGAAAGATGGGCCGCGGGCCGATGGTTATTCCATGCCGCGACGCGCGCAGTATTGCGGGCGATGGATTCTGCATAGCGGATGGTATCCGGACCGGAAGGTGCGGCTGTATCATCGCGACCGGGCCGAGTGGGCTGGCGAGTATGTGCATGAGAGCGTGCGGGTCCGCGGTCGCGTGGCGGAGCTTGAGTCGGACCTGCTGCACTTTACTTGTTCCTCGCTTTCCGAGCATTTGAAGACGCTGGATCGTTATACGACTCTGGCGGCGCAGGAGCTGGTGGCCAAGGGCAGACCGGTTGGCGGAGCACGGCTGGTGCTCGACCCGGCCTGGACGTTTCTGCGAAGCTATGTGGTGCAGCGCGGGTTTCTGGATGGGCCGCAGGGGTTGAGCATCGCCTGGATGGCGGCGCTTTACACCTATCTGAAGTACGCAAAGGCGCGGCCATGATTCGACGATGATACGAGCATGACCATCCTCCATCTGGACCACGGGCGTGAGATGCGCGGCGGGCAATGGCAGGTCCTGCGGCTGCTGCGCGGATTGCGCAAGCGGGGGCATCAACCGATTCTGTTGGCCCGATCGAAGGGTCCGCTGCTGGAGAACGCACAGCGGGAGAACTTCCGGTGCGACGTGATCGGGCCGCGGTCGATCCGCTCGATGTGCGGGGAGGTGCAACTGGTTCATGCGCACTGTGCCTCGTCGCACACGATGGCGGCGACTTTTGCCAGCAAGCCGCTGATCGTCTCGCGGAGAGTCGTGTTTCCGGTTGCGCCGGGGCTGCTGTCCTATTGGAAGTACTCGCGGCCGAAGCGCTTTGCGGCGATCTCGCTGGCGGTGGAGCAGCAGTTGAAGCGGGCGGGGATTGCGGCGGAACGGATCACGGTGATCTACGACGGGGTGCCGCTGCTGAGCGATCGATGGCGCTTCAACGGGCCGGTGGTAATCCCGCAATTCAACGACGAGCGCAAGGGGAACACGCTGCCGTTGGAGGCGGCGCGGGAAGCCGGGGCGCCGATCCTGCGGTCGAGCAAGCTGGAATCCGATCTGGAGGGGGCGAGCGCGCTCCTCTATGTGACTGACAGCGAGGGGCTGGGGTCGGCCGCGCTGCTGGCCATGTCGGGCGGTATTCCGGTGATCGCCAGCAACACGGGCGGGTTGCGCGAGGTGGTTCAGCATGGCGAGAACGGGCTGCTGGTAGCGAATAACGTGAGTGCGATTGCGGCGGCGATCCGTAGTCTGCGGGTGTCGGAGGAACTGACGCGCAACCTGTCGTTGAAAGCGCGGCGCACGGTGGCGGAGCGGTTCAGCGAGGACCGCATGGTGGAGGAGACGCTGCGGCTTTACGGGACTGTGCTGAATGGAAGTTGAGGTCGTACTGGCCGCGTTGTTCGGCCTGCTCATCGGCAGCTTCCTGAACGTCTGCATCTATCGCCTCCCTCGCGATCTATCGGTGGTGCGACCGCGCTCGCATTGCCCGGAGTGTGGGGCGATGGTGCGGTCCTGGGATAACATCCC
>NZ_CAJCHS010000092.1 GCF_903970205.1 Nevskia soli
ATGCGCGGCTCGCGAGATAGCCGCTGCCTCCGGCGAAGCCTCGAAAGTTCCTGTGCAAACGATTCCTTTAGCGTGGATGTAGCGCTGGTGCGCTTTTCCGCTTGGGGCCTGCGCCATCAGCTCGGCGATTTGCTGAGCCACATCCGGCGCGGACTGCGCGGATAATGCGGATTCGGCCGTCAGGGCGAGTAACCCAGCAAAGCCATAGGAAAGACAACTCGTCGTTAAGCGGCTCATCGCAAGTCTCCATCTTTCTTGTAAGAAGGGCTTCGGAATCATATTGAGCCCTCTGAAACCATTCCCGATACGATCTCCACCAAGAACCACGCCCTTCGCTCGGCCTGGTCGATCCAGACCTCTATCAGACTGGCCGTAGCGACGTCGTTATGTCGTTCACAGACTTCATGGGTAGCGCGCATGAAGCGTGTGAGCTGACGATTGTCCGATAAAAGCTCCGATAACATCTTCATTGGAGTGATATCATCCGCGTCGCTATCCCGCAGCCGCCGATGGCGCGAAATATCGCCGATGGAACGCAGGGTGGCGGCACCGAGCTTCCGGGAACGTTCCGCAATATCGTCAGTCATCGCGAAGACCTGATCCGCATGCTCGTCGAGCAGCAGATGGTAGTCGCGGAAGTGACGCCCCCGCATGTGCCAGTGGAAGTTCTTCGTTTTGAGATAAAGCGTAAACGTGTCGGCGAGCAATCCCAACAGTTCGCCTTCGAGCTCCGTAACCCCACTCGAGTTGAGGTCGGATTGCATTAGTCCCGGCGCGGCCGTCGCGTGGTCGCCATGCTGTGCCATTACCGTTTTCATATTCAAAAGCTCCTTGGTCCAATCTCTACGATCACGTTAGTCAGCCGGGCTGGCGATTTGATTGCAAAATAGTGCATCTGTTTCGAAATGCTGCTTAAGAGTTTGGATCACTCTTGAGGCGTGCGGCGGGAAAGTCCCGGTCCCGCCGCCAACTCGCGGAGATAGTGGCTCCATCGGGACCGCCGCATGAACGCTTCGTGGTGGCAAAATGCATCTTGCGGAGGAGGACGCGATCGGCCTCCGAATATCCAAGAGTCATTGCTACCACCAATAACGCCCCCGGCAACACTGGAGGGCTTGGGACGGGGATGTCGAAGTAACGGCACCCCGCCCCCACCAGAAAGGAAACAGCAACACCAATCATCAGCTTCATAAGCCACCGCTCACTCCCAGCGCCGAAATGACACCCGTCACGCCGCCATGACCTTGGTGGCCGAGATGAAGGCGAATAGATCCGCGTTCACGCGATCCTTCAACGTCGAACAGATCCCGTGCGGGGCTCCCGCATAAATCTTCAGCGTCGCCTTCTTCACAATCTTCGAAGCGATGAGAGACGCAGCTACGATCGGAACAATCTGGTCGTCGTCGCCGTGAATGAAGAGGGTCGGTACGTCGATCTTCTTAAGATCTTCCGTCAAGTCGGTTTCCGAAAACGCCTTGATGCAGTCGTAAACCGCCTTGTGTCCGGCGAGCATGCCCTGGAGCCAGAAAGAATCCCGAAGCCCCTGCGAGACACTTGCCCCGGGGCGATTGGCGCCGTAGAAAGGAGCGCTGAGGTCCTTGAAGAACTGTGCGCGGTCCGCCAGAACGGCTGCTCGCAGTTCATCGAATACGCTGATTGGAAGCCCGGCCGGGTTCGCTTCCGTCTTTAACATTAACGGTGGTATCGAGCTGATCAGTACGGCCTTCGAAACGCGAGCGGTGCCGTAACGTCCGATGTAGCGGGTTACTTCTCCGCCGCCGGTGGAGTGACCGACGTGAACTGCGGATTGCAGGTCCAGCGCGGCGACGAGCTCGGCGAGGTCGTCGGCATACGTATCCAAGTCGTTGCCATTCCAGGGCTGGCCTGAGCGGCCGTGGCCCCTGCGGTCGTGCGCAATGCAGCGGAACCCTCGCGCGGCCAGGAAGATCATTTGATCCTCCCACGCGTCCGCACTCAACGGCCAGCCGTGGCTGAAGACGATAGGTTGCCCCTCTCCCCAATCCTTGTAGTAGATACTCGTCCCATCTTTCGTTGTAATGTTCGGCATGTGTTTCGTTCCTTATGGTTGACTTACCGCAAAAAAGACTCAGACGCCCATGTAAACGAGGCGAGTGAACGCCGCGGGCGTGGTGAGAAACTGGCCCCATTTCTCGTCGTATCCGGCAGTCGGTTTGGCGGCGATGGTCTCGTCGATTGATCTGCCGCGCTTCTTGAGTAACGCGACGTTTTCGCGGATCGCGACCAACATGTCTCGAAACTCGACGACGTCCGCCCTGCCGCCGACTGGCCCGTGCCCGGGGACGATGATCGTCTTGCTGGTGGCCATTGCTAGATTCGTTTCGGCGGCGCGAATCGACCCGTCGATACTGCCGCCTGTGGAGTAGTCGATAAAGGGATATACCCCGTTCCACCATGTGTCGGCGACGTGGAGAACATCGGCCTCTTCAAAGTAAACCGAGATGTCGCAGTCGGTATGCGCCGGCGGGTAGTAATTACAGACAATACGGGTATTGTTCACGTTCATCCGATGTTCGTTGGTGAAAACCTCGACAGGTAAAGCGCCCTGGGGCGCTGCGGGAAACGTATAACTCCAGCCTTCTACGCGAGTTGCTACCGACAGGCGCTTGAGAGTATTCTCGTGCGCGGTAATAACAGCGCCCGCGTCGTGCAACCAGGCATTGCCGTCGGTATGATCCGTGTGCCAGTGCGAGTTGATCAACCGTTTGATCGGGTCGGAGTTGATCGACACCAAGGCACTTGAGATCTGCGGCCTGGAAACGGCAAACCCCGCGTCGACCAACAGCTTGCCGTCCGGCCCGGTCAAGACAGCGATGTTGCCTCCCGAGCCTTCGAGCACCGCGATATTCCTCCGCAGGGGCCGGACCGTGATCTTAGCCGTGGCGGCTGCGTTGACCATGGTCGGGACAATACCCTCTTCGCGCGCAAAGAGAGTGCGGCTTGCTAGAAATGCGGCGCCGCCGGAGAAGCCGGCCGCGGCTATAAAACCCCTGCGTGAAATCCTGGACTGTTCGTTAATGTGCATGTAATTCCCGCCTTCTGATAAGTTGGTCTCAATCGAATTCCGATTCGCTACCCGGGACTGTTCCCTGATGTTTGCGCCGCGTCGCGAAGTTTCTTGTTCTCCGCTTCCAGCTCCTGAAGACGCCGTTCGAAAGGCGCGAGCTCTTGCTGGATTTGCTCGACGGTAAAACGCGGCGTTATATGTTGGGGACAGTTCCAGTCCAGCCCCTCAACGTGAATCAAGTACACGCGCTCGATCACCGCTTTATAGCCAGGGTCGCGAAGGCGGTCACCCCACTCCCGAGCCGCATCGCCTTCCAGGATCTCTACGCGCCCCAAAATCTTCAGGCGGACCTGCGCCGGATAGTCGACCATAATCAGGGCGGCGCGGTTGTCCGTCGCCAGGTTGCCGGTGCTCACATACTGTTTGTTTCCCCGGAAATCGGCGAAAGCGATCGTGTGCTCATCAATCACCTTAAGGAAGCCCTTGGGGCCGCCCCGGTGCTGCACGTAAGGCCACCCGGTCGATCCCACCGTCGCGATATAGAAGCTATCGCGCTCTCCGATGAAGACCGATTCTTCCGGACCGAGCCTGTCTGGCGACGCGTTACCCTCCGCCATCCGCGCGTACTGGCGCCGACTTCCGTACTTCTCTTGTAGGGCCTGCACAACCGGCGTAAAAACCAGAGATCCGAAATTACGTGCCACTGGCCATCTCCTCCGCGGGCCGGCTGCCGTTTGAGCGGCCCGCTGCTTCCATTCAGGGCTACCGCGGCGTTTCCTATTTCAGGAAGAACGCTTCGATCCGGCTGGCAATTTCTTCGCCATGCGTTTCAAGCGCAAAATGACCGGTATCGAGCAAATGCGTCTCGATGTTCTTGAGATCGCGGCTATACGGAGTTGCTCCTTCAGGAGGAAAGACAACGTCGTTCTTACCCCACACAATCAACGTCGGCGGCTGATACTTCCTGAAGAACCCCTGAAATTCCGGATACAGCGGAACGTTGGTCCCGTAGTCGTACATGAGGTCGGCTTGGATATTGGCGTTGCCGGGCCGGTCGAGACCCATCTGATCCAGCGTCCAGGTGGTCGGGTCCAGCAGCGTTTTATCGGTCACTCCGTTCTCATATTGCCAGCGCGTTTGCTTGGGATCCACCATGTAAGCGATGGCACCCGGATCCTCGGGCTTCGCCCAGTACTTCTTGATCGGATCCCAGAACTCCCGCAACCCTTCCTCGTAGGC
>NZ_CAJCHS010000093.1 GCF_903970205.1 Nevskia soli
GTTGTAGCCAAACCCCACAAATATCCTCATGCCCACTCCAAGCTAAACGCTAGTACCGACTCCCGTCAACCGCTAGCTCGGCTGCTCGCCAAGCTGCAGTTTGAACAGGACCCCGTATTTGCATCCAATTTTACAGCGCGCCGGATCGTCTTCAAACGGCAATTTCGGCGTAGGCCTCCTGCCTCGAGGAAGCTGCAATTCGCCCCCAAGGCAACGGCCGCCCCGGCTTCTGAGAATTTGCCGCAACGCGAGTACGCGAAGTTGCTCGGACACGACTCATCCTGTGATCGCTTTCGTGTGGGCGTCCGTGCTCCTTATAAGGAAGGATCTGTTTTCTTCTCCAGCAAACGACGATCAGGAGTCCGGGCAACCGCGCGCGAGGGAATTGAGACGAGATCTTTAAGCAGTGAAGTCCGGAGTCCGTGTGGAGTCCAGACTGTGAAATTTCCGTTTTTGGCGTCCACTGGCGTCCAAATCGCCTGTTGCCAAGTCTTTTGTTTTCTGTCAGGATGCTTGTAAGTGATTGATATTTCTTAAATGGCATGGAAGAGGTCAAGGGTTCGAATCCCTTCAGGTCCACCAAAACAGCAACCATTCTCTGACTCAAGATTCCGCCCAGTTATTTTGGAACGCGCTAGTCTGACGTAGGTGTGGTGCGGTCTCGGTTTCCCTATGTAATCGGCACGACCCCAGCCATCCGCTCACATTCAAGCTTGGCGGTTCGAAGGTCCGCTTCACGGAGGCCCGGCGGAAGATTCTTATCGAGTTCGCGGCGCAACACTGCCCGCAAATCGGCCTTGTTGAGTCGACCGCGCTGAATCAAGTCACTCGCAATAGACTCTGCGAGTGTCCATAAGAAGGTATCTGCCAGGCGGTCCTCGGCTTCGAGGTGAAGCCCGTTTAACCACGCATCGTTGGAGCGCTCGCTCCCCCGAATCCTACAAGAGCATGAGCCACCTGTTGGCAATCCGCAGCCCGTTCCGTCTCGACAGACCGCTCCAGGCAGCGGTGCTCCGCGACACAACCCGCGAAGAAAATCCTGACGCGCTTCTGGAGCCAGTCACGGCCAGTGGCGTTCCTGTATTCCATGGAGCAGGGATCAGCCCACGCTGGCCAATGCTTTTCATACACCCATCGCCGGCGTTCCGGCTCGATGACTGCGGGCCGATTCCGCGGGCTAACGCTACCGCTGAATCGGTACAAAACGGATCTCGATCCGCTGATTCAATGCGCCCGCGATCCTGCGCAGCATCGTTAGGGAATGACCTTCGTAGTCGGCATCCTCGAGACGGCAGATGACCGATGGAGTGGTGCCGACAAGCTCGGCAAGCTGAGTTTGGGTGAGGGCGGCCGCTGCCCTCAGTTCGTGGATTTTGCGGGCTATCTTTTCGTTGGCGCGCGCCTCTTCCAGGTTCTTCAGCCGGGCCGGGTTGGTCTGCAGTTCAAAAACTGCTCTTATGAGGAGTCTTGACATGGCAAAGACGTCCTTCGTAGACCCGGCGGTGAAACGTGGCGTGGGATGTCGAAGTCACGAATGAATTCAAAGCCTGGCGCAACCTTGTGGTTTCGCAATGTTGCGAATATTTGCTCTTACTGCGCAAGGCGGCACAGGGCGAAGCGTTGCTGGATACCGTCCTCGAATCCCCCAACGTGAGCGACGAAGTAATCCGCTTCCACTGTCAACAGGCCGCGGAGAAGATGTTGAAGGCGGCTTTGTACGACTTGGGCGCCACTTTCCACAAGACCCACGAATTGGGAGAATTTGGACCTCCCCACGCCCTTAGGCGCGGTGTATCGGTACGACGACTCGGACGGCACTTAGTCGCTGAACCGGCTTGAAACGCGACCGATTGAGACCAATCCGTGCGTGGGTGGAAGGCCGCCTGCACATGCGCTCCGTTTCGCCCGCAACCTAAACGCTTCGGTCATCGTTGGGTTCGAGATCCGGTTTCGACCGAAGAACTTCTAAGGAACTCGCGCAAAACGGAGCGCGCCCTTTGCGCTTCTCAGATGCCCCCCGCTACCATCGAAACAGTGCCGCCAAAGCTGACCGACATGAAGACCTGGATCGAGAGGACAGGTCACACTAAGCTGCGCTCGTACCGGGGTGAGGACGGGAATTTTTGGTTGGAGCAGAACCCGGCGAAACGCTCCCCTTGGGCAACGTTCGCGAAGAAAGGACACGATGTGGCTTGGGAATTCGGCGCCGAGGGAGGGTATACGGGCCGCATATTGATCGATGGCGATATCTACGCGGCAGCGGAGGCAACCAGGAAGTTCCTGAAATCCTGACCCACGCCGCAAGGAACCCGGAATGTATCGAGCGCACGCTTCCGGGATTCCGTAGCTAAAGACTTACAGTTGTAACTTCGTCTTACATCTACTGTGCGTCGAAGTTATCGTAGAAGTTCGGCAAAGCGAATCCGCGATAACTTGTGGATGTCTCTAGATCGAAAATGATGTTGCCGCTTTCTCCGGTCGTGGGCTCCACTTCGAGCGCATGGGTCGGGTGGCTTTCTACCCGTATTCCGCTCGCGTAGGTGATATCGGAAGCCTCGAAGAAGTAATCGCCACTAGGGAGCAATTGGGCGCTGCCGAGCGCATCCGACTGGTAACCGAGATCCTGGATCAAAATCGGCGACGCGATCTTGTTCACCTCATCCAAACTAATCACATAGCCACGACTATTCTGCGAGTTACCGAGCTCGTAGACCCGGGTGTTTCCGTTATCGTACATGGTCATGTCGCCGTTGGCGTCAATCTCTACGTCGTGTTGGTGTGAGAACCATGGATAAACGTCGTTGTAAACGTTATTGAACGTAAAGTCACCGCAAACAGGATTAACGGGCGGAGTAAGTCCGGGCGAGCATCCAAGCCGCCATAGAACCTGTCCGTTGCCGGTTCCGTCCTGGTATTGAACGAGTGCGGCCCAATCCTGGTGCCGCATCGAAATGATCAGGTTGCCGTCCGACGCCCGGTAATAAACCGAGTTTAAATGCAGCCAGTCATTCGCGTCAGGGGTAACCCCGGTCGTGCCCGCAAGCCACACCGGCCGGCATCCGTTGCCCGAGTCACTGCAGTTCGGCGAAGATGTGGTTCCGGTATAGATGGCGGCCCGGGTAATCGGCAGCTCATTTGCATCCTCATGGTCAAACGGACTCCAGAACCACAGAGGTTGAAGCGTGGTCCCGTTCAGAACAACCATGCAGTTCGCTACGATATCGACGTTGCAGGGTACAGTCGAATCCGATACTGTGCAACTCTGGTTCGTGCCTTGGGCACCGGGCGGGAAGATGTCTTCCTGCGCCACGAGTACAAGCAAGTTCCCATCGGGAAGTTGTAGAAACTCATGATTGAATGATGCAAGACAACGCGTCCCGATCGAGACCGGAGTAGGGACGGTCGAGCAATGAGTTGTACCGGGGTAGCCCTGCGCGGTTAGCGCTTCGCCGACGGCTTGCGTGGTGGTCGACTGAACCAGATCACCGGCTGCATCGATAATCGCAACCTTTTGCCCCATGGATTTCGCGCCCTTACCTAGGGCGCCGTTACCGTTCCAAACGTTGCCGTCTCGCATTGTCATCACTTCGCCGCCTGGGATCACACGGCTTACGACACCGTTAGCGAGCGGGTCCTGAATGGCGGCGTACCAAACCATCCGGCCGCTCATGTCAGTCATCATTGGGTTAAATACGTCGCCGTCCGCGTCGAAGGCGAAAGTGCTAAAGAGAATATTCTTTATGGAAGGGTCAGACCCCGCGCCGGCTGCCGTGATAACGGTCGATACCGGAAAAGCAATTTTCGTGGGGAAGTCGCCGGACGTGAAAGTGACGGCCGCGGGACCCGACACCTGCTGGCCTCCGGTCGTCACCGCGTAGTTCATCTTATAAGTGGATCCCTGGTAGAGTCCGGCGACATACTGGTTCATCGAATGCACTCCGTCGCAGGGGATCGGGTTGGTATAGCTGGTCGACTTAGCACCTCGCTCCCGGTATGCAACAGAGAACGAACTGCCCACCGCGCAACTCGGACCGCTGGCGAGTACAACCACTGGGTTGCTCGTAGTCGTCAACACAAGGCCGGATCCCGTTGCTCGCGAGTTCAGGGTGTAACTGGACGTCTGAGTGACCGAACTTCCCGTGACGAAATCTTCCACAACCAATCGAATTGAGTAGGATCCCTCGGTCAGTGCCGATCCCCAGACAAAGGTGTCCGAGGCGGCTCCAACTTCTAATGGAGAACCTTGAAAATCCTGGACCGTCATATAGGCTCCGCCGTCGAAGCTCACGCTGAACTGAAAAGCAAGCGGTCCCGGGCCGCTATCAGCCGCTTTCGCTTGGAATGTTACGGGGGTGCCGATGGCCTGAGGTGAAGTAAGCGAAGGCGCAAATGAAGTAATGGATACCGAAGCCCAAATGGGACACGCCGCGGTAAATACGGCAAGCGTGTGAAGTATCGAACGCAAGGTTGAAAGCCTCCCGGCTAAGACTGAAGTAAGCCAGCAGGTCGCCTCGATGCCTGCGGAAGCTTGCAGGACGATATAACACTGAGCAACTATTACACTACCACGATGTTGCCCTACTACCTCCCGATGAATTCGCAATCCGTGCGGCAACAATTCGTTCGCCGGAAGCAGATGCGAGCGCAACCACTTTGTCTCCAGTCGCTCCGGCTCCGTCCCGCGTCGCGCGAGCTCGATTCACACCAGACATCGTTCTGGGACATTTCACTACGACTTATCGTAGCGACATCCGCCGGCCATCTACATTAAAGTCGAACTGCAATCGGGCTCGGGGCTAATCCACGGCCCGATTGCAATCGAAGCTACTAGACAGCGCTCAGGCTAACTTTGCTCCTGGCGGGATTGTGCGTTTTCTTCTGTATCGCATCGGTGTCATCTAAGCTGGCCTGCTGCAAGATCGGCTTCGAAATCTCCGTGAGTAGAAAATCCGCGGATTCTTCGTCTCCCAGCGTGTGCCGCAGCAGGTCCGCGACATCCAGCTCATCAATCTGTCTGGCCAGCGTGTACACGTTACCGTATCCGGCGATCTCGTAATGCTCCACGCGCTGCGCCGATGCGACCAGCGCAATATCAGCAGTTAACGGGTCCTTCTCGCCTGCCTCCGACATCGTTTCTTCGGCTTCCGCAATCAAGCCCATCATGGCCTTGCAGGGCTTCGGCTGCGCTTTCTCGCCAAGCAGCTCAAAGGCGCGCTTCAAACGATCCACGTGTTGCTCTGTCTGAGTCAGGTGAGTCGAGAAGCATTGCTTCAGTTGCGGATTGTTAGCCGCGTCCACCATCTTCGGCAAGGCCCCTACTAACTGCGTTTCCGCGTGTAGCAGGTCCTGCATTTCTTCAACGAGTAATTCTTTCAGTTGTCCCATTAGTTGTGTTCTCCTGACGTCTACTTATGCTTGTTAGTCGCGGGTCCGGTGACGGCCTTTGCCGGTCGTTTCCCGTTGCCGCCATTCTTGCCGGCATGGCTGACATGCCCCTCGGATTCCGCGGAAAACCGCTCGCCCGTCTTCTCCGATTCGAAATCCGAGAATGCCGGATTATCGACCAATGTCCAGTCTCCGCCTTCGTTCCAGGGTCCGCGGGCGTCGGGCTCGCCGCGATCTCCCACACCGGTCGAATCATTGAAGTACTGATCCACGATGCCCGGGGTTGGGGGAATGCGACCGATTGAAAACGCAGGTTTTCCCAAGCTCTCCAGGGCGGCGGTGAACGCTTTCATGTGAGTGATTTCGCGCGTCATCAGGAACTGAAGGGCGTCGATCGAGCCCTGGTCGTCCGTGAAGTCGATGAGTCGCTCATAGGTTATTTTGGCGCGAGCTTCCGCGGCGATGTTACTTCGAAGGTCGACGTCCAGTTCTCCACTTACCTTCAGGTAGTCGGCGGTCCAGGCGCTCCCCATCGAGTTGTATAGATTGACGCCGCCTCCACCGACTATGGAAATCAGCGGGTCCGCTTCAGCCGCATGGCGTTTTGTCTTGAGCGGCTTCAAATGCATACGGGTCAGCACGCCGACAACTTCCAAATGGCTTAGCTCTTCGGTTCCGATATCCATCAACAAATCCTTCCGGTAAGGATCATCACAGTTGAGTCCTTGAACGGAATACTGCATTGCCGCCGCGAGCTCACCGTTGGCGCCTCCGAACTGCTCCAAAAGCATATTGCCGAAGCGCGGATCGGGCGTCCCGACCCGGACCGTGTACATGAGTTTCTTTACGTGGTGGTACATGAGTCTCCTTGTTATTCGCAAGGATGCATTCAAGCGGCCTAATTAGCCGCGTGATTCATTCGTATTGTGCTGAACTTAAGGACTTAGCTCGGCCGGTGCTCGTTGGTTTGCATGAGGTGGCTACTTGTGAACGCCACAACAAGCATGCTTCCAATCCAGCGGTACGGTCGCGCGACGAATTGCAACGTCGCCGATCAGCCCGTACTTTCGGCAAGCGTCTGCGGTCAGGGACCGGTCCACGGCCCGGCCCCACGGTCTTTATAATGATCTTCCCAACAAGTATCTTCCGGATGTAACACGGCCGCTCGAATTCTGCGATAAAATACCGTGAAATTCATGTCGCACAAAACAATCGACGCGGTCCACCCAAGGGCCGTCCAGGCTCCGCATCGCCGGCAATTTGTCACCCAGATGGGAAGTATCGCGGCCGCGGTGGTTGCGGGAGCCTTGACCACGCCGTCCGACGCCTCGGCGCAGTCGTCACGTCCTTGTGTTGCTCCCGCAATGCCCTCGGGCGTGACTAACAGCCGGATGGCCGAAGCCTTCAATCTTCGGGTCGAAGAGGCGGCTCAGAACGCTTCTATCTCGGCGGCGGTCAACGTTAATAACGGGGATGACGCACTCTATCCGGATAAGGGCGGAACTTACACGAAAGGTCTTCCGCACGATAGTTTTGGCCGCGTGGACCTGAATGCCTACGCTACCTTCAAGACTGCGCTGGCCAGCGGCCGGTTCGCTGATTTCGAGAAGATCATCATGGGTGGCACGCGGACCCTGAACGGCCCGCAAGGTGGACTGGCGTTCGATCTCTGCCGCATGGATAACGTCCAGTTCGGCCAGCCGACCGTGCCTCCCGCGCCACCTATCGACGGCGACCAGACCGGCGCCGAACTAGTGGAACTCTACTGGGCCTCGTTGTTGCGAGACGTAGCTTTCACCGACTACGATTCCAACGCCTTAGCCGCTCTTGCCGCCTCGGAACTGAGCGGATTGCCTGCTTATCGGGGTCCCAGAAGCGCCGGCGGCCAGGTTACTACCGATCTTCTCTTCCGCGGCATCTTCCCTGGTGAAACGCTGGGTCCTTACGTATCTCAATTCTTAATTACGCCAACCAACCTCGGAGCGCAGCCCATTAGTCAGCAAATGGTGAGTTATCTGCCGAACGTCGACTACATGGCCAACTTCAGCGATTGGCTATTAGTCCAGAATGGCAACGTCGCCGGCCTGCAGAATGCGATCGATCCGGTTCTGCGCTACCGCCGCCTGGGACGGGATCTCGCCGCGTTTACGCATGTGGACGTGCTCTATCAGGCGCATTTCACCGCATTTCTCGTACTCTCGAGTATCGGCGCTCCGTTCAACCCCGGCAATCCTTACAACCAATCGAAGTGTGAAAACGGCTTCGGCACGTTCGGCCCCCCTGACTTTGCATCGACCCTTGCCGAGGTCGCGACGAAAGCTTTGAATGCCGTGTGGTACCAGAAGTGGTTCGTACACCTCCGTCCCCGCCCGGAAGCCACCGGCGGACAAGTCCACTTAGTCAAGACCGGACAGGGAAGCGATACGGACGTTCAGCCGAGCCAGGTAGTCCTAAATTCGATGGGCCTTCAGCAAAGCTTCACTAAGTTCGGGACTTACCTGCTCGCGCAGGCTTTTCCCGAGGGATCGCCGGTTCATCCGGCCTATCCGACCGGACACGGCACCGTGGGCGGCGCCAGCCTCACCGTGTTGAAATTCTTCTTTGACGGTAACTTCGTGATTCCGAACCCGCTGGTCCCTTCCAGCGATGGTTCGTCGCTTGCAGCCTACGAGGGCTCCGACGCGGGACAACTTACCGTCAACGGAGAGCTGAACAAACTCGGCCATAACATCACGTTCGGGCACGGCATTCACGCGGGGATTCATTGGCGCAGCGACAGCGATACGTCCTTGTTGCTGGGCGAGGCCGTCGCACTTAGCTTTCTTCA
>NZ_CAJCHS010000094.1 GCF_903970205.1 Nevskia soli
CCAAAATGCTCCACCGCACCGCTACCGCTCGCAAAACTGGTGCGCCACGGAAAACGCGAAATTCTGCACAACCGCGCACAATCCTGCACAACAAATGGACTTTCCCCCAAAACTGAGACACGCGAAAATGCACAGAATGCAGGAAACGGGAGGGGGCGTGGGTCGGTTCGAACGAAAGAGCGAGGCATTCAAGAAGGAAGCAGTGGAGCGGATGCGCGGACGGCGCGAACCCCGGAGCATCATTGATCCAGGGCACCGACGGGAACTTCTATGGGACCACCGCCAACGGCGGGACGTACAACGAAGGGACGGTCTTTCAGATGACGCCCGTCGGCCGATTGACGACGCTCCATAGTTTCTGCGCCCCAGGTGCGCCGTCGTGTACCGACGGCAATTACCCGAATGCGAGTCTCTTGCAGGCGACCACCGGTGAATTTTACGGTACCGACACGGGCGGGGGATACTCCTCCAGCAGCGGCACGGTTTTCAGTCTAAATCTGGGCCTCGGTCCGTTTGTCAGAGCCCAGCAGGCCTCAGGCCGCGCGGGCGACCTCGTCATAATCCTGGGGACCGATCTCGCCGGCACAACCAGCGTCACATTCAACGGCACGCCGGCCGCTTACCGAGTGGTTTCGAAGTCTGAGATCGGCGCCACCATACCTGCGGGCGCCGCTAGCGGAAGAATAGCCGTGGTTGCGCCAAAGGGGATCGCGCCCTTTGCGCTTTTGAGCAACGTGCCGTTCCACGTGACTGAGTTTTGAATTCGCGAACAACATCACCCGACCGCGGTTCATTTTGGACTCTCCGCCGTCCAACCCTCCATGCCGAACGGCCATGTCACCCACCCTGTTAAACTCTGAATTCATGTTCAAAGGGTTGGAGCACACCGCGATTGCGTCGCCCGATCCGCGCAATCTGGCGGAGTGGTACGTCAATCATCTCGGGTTCCACATCAACTTCGAATACGCCGGCAACTATTTCGTCAAAGCGCCCAACGGCTCACTCCTCGAGATCATCCCCGGCGAAGGTCCGCCGCCTTCCGCCACCCTGAAAACACCCGGCATCCGCCATCTAGCCATCGCCGTCGACGATTTCGATGCGGCCCTCGCCGAAATCCAGTCCAAAAACGTCAAGTTTCTGGGCGAGCCTTACGAAAATCAGGGGAATCGATTGGTCTTCTTCGAAGATGGCGACGGCAATTTCCTGCACCTCATCCATCGCCGGAAACCTCTTCCTTAGTGGACGTGCTCCGGCGCATTTTCAAGGCGTTCTCGTACCCTAATTACCGGCTGCTCTGGATCGGCTCCTGCACCTCCAGCATCGGCACCTGGATGCAGCAGTTCGCCCAGAGCTGGCTGGTGCTGGATATGTCCAAATCCGCGTTCCTGCTCGGCCTCGACGCGTTCCTCGCCCAGCTCCCCATCATCCTGTTCTCGCTGGTAGGCGGAGTCATTGCCGACCGCATGGACCGCCGCAAGCTGCTCCTCGTGTCGCAGTACATCCAGATGATTTCCGCCACGCTGCTCACGGTCCTCATCGCCACCGGTTACGTTCGCATCTGGCACATCCTGTCGCTCTCGTTCGTGGTGGGCTCGGCGCAGGCTTTCGGCGGGCCGGCGTCGCAGGCGCTGGTCCCGAGTCTGGTTAGCAAGGAAGATCTGCCCAACGCCATCGCCCTGAACTCGATTCAGTTCAACCTGGCGCGCGTCATCGGTCCTGTCCTGGGCGGCATCGCTCTGGAACAACTCGGCGCCGCATGGTGTTTCGGGCTCAACGCGCTCTCCTTCGTCGCGGTGGTGTTCTCGCTGTGGATGATGAAAGTCAGCTTCACGCCGGAGCACTCGGCCGTTTCCATCCTAACCAGCATGAAAGAAGGATTTGGCTTCATTCGCAACCAGGGCGCCATGCAGGCGTTGATTGTCATCGCGTTCGGCATGACGCTGTTTGCGTTCCCGATGATGACGTTCTTCCCCGTGTTCGCGAGGGACGTCTTTCATGGCGGACCGACCGCGTTCACCGCGCTGCTTTCCACCTCGGGCGTCGGATCGATCGTCGGGGCGCTGACTGTCGCCAGCATGGGCAACGTCAAGCGCAAAGGATTGATCGCGTTGTCCGCGCTCATCATGGTAGGAGTTTGCATTGCGTCGTTCGCCCTTTCCCGCAACCTGATCCTAAGTTGCTTTATCGTGTTTGTGAACGGGGCCACGCTGATGGTCGCGTTCTCCATGATCACTTCTCTGGTACAACTGATTGTTTCCAATGAAATGCGCGGGCGCGTCATGAGTGTCTATAACGTCGCGTTCCGCGGCGGCATGCCGATCGGTAGTCTGGGCACGGGATATCTGGTCAAGTTCTTCTCCGCCCCGGCCGTAATCTGCGCCAACGGAATTCTGTTGGCGACAATGGGAGTGTATGTCCTCATAGCCCAGCGAAAGGTAGCCAAGCTTTGAAGCAGTTACTTATAGCGTTACTAATATCTGCCGCGGTAAGTTCGGCCGCTATCGATCCCGCCTTGATGAAGGCGCGCGATGCACAGGATCGTCCAGCGATCGATAAGTTCGTCGCCGATGCCAAGGCTGCCGCCGATAAGTCGCCAAAAGACGCCGAAGCGCAATACCGCTATGCCCTCGCGGTATCGATTCAGGCGGAGGTCGCGCTGGAGATGAAGGACAAAGCCGGAGCGTCGCGCGCATCGTCCAACGGGATTCCCGCGGCCCAGGCAGCCATCGCGTTGAAGCCGGACCACTCGGATTACTATAGTGTGCTCGGTACTCTCTATGGACAAGGCATTCCGGGCAACATATTCAGCGCCATCGGCTCGGGCAAGCGCGCGCAGGATGCGATCGCCAAAGCGAAGCAACTCGATCCCAAGAGCGCGCAGGCGTGGATTGCGGAAGGCGTTGGGTTCTACTATGAGCCGGCCACTTTCGGAGGCGGTCCCGATCCGGCCATCCGCAGCCTGAAGCGCGCCCTGGAACTCGATCCCAAAAGCGCCGAAGCCTGGTTGTGGCTCGGTCTGGCGCAGCGCAGGAAGCAGGAAAACGCGGAAGCGCGCGAATCGTTCACTAAGTCGCTCGCCATCGATCCGAACCGCGTGTGGGCCAAAGAACAGCTCGCCAAAACACCTGCAAAATGAAGCCCTGGGTGGTCGCGCTACTTATTGGCGCGATTGCGCTCTTCTCATTCTTTGTATTCCCCGGCCACACCTACCTTCAGCAGGATACGCAAATCTACGTTCCCATCCTGGAGCGGCAATGGAGTGGAGCCCTGGCGGGCGATCCTGTTGCCGAACAACAGCACGTCAGCTTCACGCTCTATGACGAACTAACCAACGCGCTGCGCCGGCTGACTCGACTGCCATTGCGGAATGTACTCGAAGGCGAACAGATCGTGTTCCGTGCGCTCGGAGTCTGGGGCGTGTTCCTGATCGCCGCCGGTCTTGGTCTCAACCCGCCCAGTGCTTTGGCCATTGCGGCGTTTGCCGCAATCGGCGCCGGTCTCCCTGGTCCTGAAGTGCTGGCCGTCGAGTATGAACCCACTCCCAGGGCATTTGCCGTTCCATTGGTTCTGCTCAGCACCGGGTTCGTGGTTCAGGGCCGCTATTGGATCGGCGGATTCGCGGCCGCGGCGGCAGTGCTCTTGCATCCGCCCGCGACCTGGCCTCTATGGGTGGCGCTGGCTGCCGCCGGCCTGGTCAACCGCCGGGTTCTGGTCGCGTTCGTGCCATTAGTCGCCGCTACTCTGGCGTTACTCATCGTCGCCGGATTCGAAGGAGCTTCGGCGCGGCAGCACTTATTCGCACGGCTAAGTCCCGCTCAGGAATCCTTACAGCGCGTGCGGACGACTTACGACTATGTTTCAACCTGGTGGGGAGAGAGGATCCGGCGGTATGCACTCGTCGGCGCCGCGGGACTACTCGCCGCGTTGCGCTTTCGAACGCGCCGCGAAGCATTCGTCCTGTTGACGGTGTTCATCGCGACCGGCTTCGCCAGTCTACCGGTTTCCTATGCCCTGCTGGAACAAGCGAAGCTTGCCATCGGCCCCCAAGTGCAACCGGCGCGCGCCTTGGTTTATCTGGTCGTTATTTCTTCTGTCGCGTCAGCTTGTGCGGCGTCGCTCGCGCTGCGCGCACGCAAATGGATTGACGCCGTGTGTTGGCTGATCGTCTGCGCCCTCTTGCCATTCTCGAATCCGCGGCCGGTCTTAATCGAAACCGCGGATCTTGCGGCGCTCGCCCAATGGGCGCATTCGCATCCCGGTACTTACGCGTTTCCTGAATCCGGACGCAGCCGGGCGCCAGGGTGGTTTCGTGCGGTAGCGCTACAGCCGGTCTATGTCGATTGGAAAGAAGGCGGCCAGGTTAATTACCTACCCGGATTCGGAGAAGAGTGGTGGCAAAGATGGCAAGCCACGATGCACAATTTACTCGTACCGGAGCGGTACCGTGCCCTCGGGATAAGTTACGTTGCGCTCCCGCGCGCTGAGTGGCCCGGCCGCGCGCCTGTTTTCCACAACGATTCATGGACTCTATACGAAGTTCAGTCCAAGTAAGGTTACCGAGCCGCGACGGCAACGGAGCGGTCACTACAACAGTGAACTAAGTCTTCACTCCGCTCTCATCGGTTCGTAACGTCTTCGCACGTACGTTCAAGGAGATGAGGAACACGAACGTAAGTAACCTCTGGCAAAATCCACGCGTCGCCGATGGTTTTCGTGCCGCGGTTTCTCTGCATAGTCACACCTCCCACTCGCATGAGAGTCTGGCGATCATACCGCAATATGCCAACAAGTCTAAGTTCTTGGGGCGCGTCATGCGAGCGGCCGAATTCCAGTACCTGTCGCGCACTGGAAATGTTCTCGATTGCGGGCGCGCCTATTGGACGCCGCCGCTGAGCGCCGCGCGAGCGGTAGCGCTCGAAGCCCGGCAGATCGAAACCCGCCTGCACCTGCCTGCCCTGGTTTCACTTACCGATCACGATAATTGCGAAGCCGGCTTCGACGTGGACGGGCCGGTATCCATCGAATGGACCGTCCCGCTCAAGCCGTCTTTCGTCCACCTCGGCATCCACAACCTGCCGCGTTCCGAAGCGCGGGCCCTGGTGTCCGAAATGCAGCGGTTTACCGCGGCCCCGCGTATCTCTCAACTTAGCGAGCGATTAGAAGCGCTACATCGCTGCGAAGACGTATTGATCGTTCTCAATCATCCCTTGTGGGATGAAGGTCTGATCGGCACGGCCCAACACACCGCACTGATTGAAGCTTTCCTGACGCGCTTCGGACGTTGGATTCATGCGCTCGAACTGAACGGTCTGCGCTCCGCGGGCGAGAACGATCGGGTGCTCCAGTTAGCTGAGCGCTATGATTTGCCTGGGATATCGGGCGGCGACCGCCACGGGCGCGAGCCCAACGCGAACGTCAATCTCACGCGCGCGGAGACATGGGAGGAGTTCATCGCTGAAGTGCGTCGCGACAAGTTAAGCGCGGTGGTCTACATGCCGCAATATCGCGAGCCGCTGCGGTTGCGGCAGTTCGAGACCGCCTGGGATATCCTGCGCCACGATCGCGACCGCGAAGACGGCTGCCATAGTTGGTGCGATCGGGTCTTCTTTACGACCGAGCAGGGTGTCACGCGCCCGCTTTCATTCTTCTTTGGAACCGCCGGACCGATGATCGTCATGCCGTTTCTCGCAGTCATGCGCGTGCTGGAGCAACCGGCCGTTCGTCCCGTCCTGCGCGCCGTGTTCGCCGAGTAGAATAGATATAATGCGCCCATGCACCTCGGGCGTGCCCTGTCTTTATTCTTTGTAGTTCTTTCGGCGTCCGCGCAAAGCGTTCCGACTCTGGCGGTGGACGCAAATGCGAACCGCCATCCCATCAGTCCGCTCATCTACGGCATCGATGACTATAGCGATAACGGTCTGGCCAACCTGGTCCGCACCGGCGTGAGGCGCTGGGGCGGCGATGCCACGAGCCGCTATAACTGGCAACTCGACACGATCAACTCGGCCAGTGACTGGTACTTCACCAATAACGCGTACTCGAATAACCCGGCGCTGCTGCCGAACGGTTCGGAGTTCGACCTGTTCGTCGAAAACGGATTGAACACCGGTACCGTGCGTCTCGGCACTGTGCCGGTATTGGGCTGGCTGCCGAAATCGCGGGACTTCGGTTGCAGTTACAGTGTGGCCAAGTACGGCGCACAGTACGCGGTCGATCCATATGCCACGGATTGCGGCGATGGAGTCCTGCCGGACGACAAGACGCCGGTTGTTAACGATCCCAACGACGTCAGCACACCCGTAGATGAGTCGTTCGCCCAAACCTGGCTTGAGTACCTAATCAAGACTTACGGAACCGCGCAAGGCGGCGGCGTCCAGATCTGGGATATCGACAACGAACCGGAGTGGTGGGACGGGGTTCACGCGGATATCCACCCCTTGCCTTCTACTTACGACGAGGACTGGGGTAAGTTGCAAACCTACGGCGCCATCATCAAACAGACGGACCCGACGGCATTGGTCAGCGGTCCGGTGGCCGGAGGATGGAGCGGCATGTTCTATTCATCGCTCGATATGCACGATGGCTGGAGCACGGCGCCCTATCAGTTCTATGACAACCCCGAAGATCAGCAAGCCCACGGCGGCCTGCCGTTGGTGGAATGGTATCTGCAGCAGGCCCAGCAGTATGAACAGCAGTACGGAATCCGTCTGCTCGATTACCTGGACGTTCACGGCTACATCGCGCCTAATGGGATTACCTTGACGAATAACGCGGGCGATCCGACGACAGACACCTTGCGGCTAACATCCACCCGCGTCTTCTGGGACCCGAACTACGTGCCGCCGCCGGGACTCAATAACACGTACCCGATAACTCCCACGCAGCAGTATCCGAACGGCGAAGCTCCCGAGTTAGTCCCGCGCATGATCGGCTGGGTGAATAGTTACTACCCCGGCACAAAGACCGCGATCACCGAATATAACTGGGGCGCGACGAACGATATCACCGGCGCAATCGCCGAGGCCGACATTCTCGGCATCTTCGGGCAGCAGGGACTGGACATGGGCTGCATGTGGGGCCCGCCCAACCCGAATCCCGGCAACGGCGCGCCGCCTGACCCGGCGGTTTTCTCGTTCGAGATCTTTCTGAACTACGACGGACAAGGGAATCAGTTCGGCGAAACGGGTATTTCGGCCACAACAACCGATCCCGATACGCTATCTATCTTCGCCGCGCAGCGATCCGACAACGCGCTGACCATTCTGGTTCTGAATAAGAGCACCTCCGACATATCGGCGCCCGTCTCCATCGCGAACTTCCAATCTTCCGGAACGGCTCAGGTTTGGACCTATAGCTCGGCGAATCTTCGCGCGATTGTCCAGCAGCCGTCGATCGCCGCTAACAGTGCCGGTGTCACGACCACCTTCCCCGCCCGTTCCATGACGCTGCTTGTCCTGCCCGAAGCAGCCGGCGCCCTGCCCGTCCCGCAGCCCGTAGTTGCCGCGGTCACTAACTCGGCTTCCTATGCCTCATCCGCAGTTTCGCCCGGTGAAATCGTGACAATCTTCGGATCTAATATGGGCCCTTCGACGATTGCGGGCGCGCAGCTAAGTTCTAACGGCGCCTATCTGACCCAGAACATCAGCGGCACGCGCGTGCTGGTCAATGGATACGTTGCTCCGATGATCTACACGCTGGCGGACCAGGTTGCCGCGGTTATTCCCTACGAAGCGGCTCTCTCGACGACCGCCTATGTTCAAGTGGAGTATCAGGGTGTCCGTTCAGCCCCCTTCAGCATCCCCGTCGCCCCCGCGGTTCCAGGACTGTTCACCGATGGGAACGGCACCGGACAAGGCGCGATACTCAACCAGAACCTATCGGTCAATTCATCCACCAACCCGGCCCACGCGGGCGACACCGTCGTACTCTATGCGACGGGTGAAGGTCAAACGAACCCGCCGGGAGTCGACGGCCGACTGGCACTAAGTCTCTATCCTGTTCCGGCCGGAGCCTGTTCCGTCACAATCGCCGGCGCCCCGGCAACTGTCGCCTATTGCGGCGCCGCCCCGAACTTCAGCGCGGGAGTTATCCAGATCAACGTGCAGATTCCTCAAGGCAGTCCGCCCGGAAACTTGCCGGTTGTCCTGACTATTGGCGGCGCGAGTTCCGCATCGAATGTTACGGTTGCGGTTCAGTAGCTTCTAGCTGTTTCAAAAGGATTCTTCCTCGGGCCCGCATGGCTGGCGTGCCCGTGCGGGTAAGTGTACGGATCAAATCCAGTACCCTCGGAAGTAAGCTGGTATGTCGCAGTGCCAGGTCCGCTAATCCCTGCATCGCAAACGTCTTGACGATGGAGCTGCGATCCTCCAGATAGCTTTCCAATATCTCAGCCGCGCGTAGGAACTCCGCCGTACTTAGTAGCATTCGAGGAATAATAAGAGCCAAGTGCCACCGGATCTCCTTCTGCTTTGCTTCAGCGAACAGATCAAACAGAGCCCCTTTATAAGGCTGAAGCCGGGCTACATTCTCGCGAGAAACCTTCTCCAGAGCATCGGCCGCCCGCATCGAGACACAAGCGTCGACATCCCACAGACACTCGATCAGTTCCGCGGTTCTCCCAGGGTAAAGACGGACAAGGTCCACCGCCTCGTCCGCCCTCCCGATCGACCGCCGATCGCCGCCGGTTAGCATGGCGCGGATGTCAGACACCCATCCATGGTAGTCATAAGGAAAGAGGAATCGCGTGCTTCAGGAATGGCGGACAGCCTTCAACGAATTGCAGCAGGATCGAAGGAAGTTAATGATCCGGCTGAACGGCTTGACTCCCAGCCAGCTTGAATTCCA
>NZ_CAJCHS010000095.1 GCF_903970205.1 Nevskia soli
TACTTCGGCGATTACGCGTCGATTAAGTTTCAGATTCCGAATCGACCTCAGACGAGGGATGTCCAGATCCGGCCAATCATCGCCGTACCGGAGAAGGGGAATAAGTTGGAGTATATTCTCGGCGATCCTGTCGTGCAGACTTGTTCCACGTCTTTATTCCCGCAACTGGGATACCAACCTTGCTGGTATGTGACGCGGCATAAAGAGCAGACGATCAATATGTAGGTGTTAGCGGTACACGATGGTTCTCTTCCACATCGCGTTCTTCTCTCGTTTGCCTTTGATTGTTATCCAGCGGGTGCATTCGGTCCAGTTACCGTGTTGATCGCGTACGAATTCGAGATTCATGTCCTGGTTGGCCTCGGAATTTTGTGCGGGTTCCATGTGAATACTCCTTGCGATGACTGAGCCCTGGTCATCATAGGAGAATGTGCCGATAAGCCTCGCACCGTCGATTTCCGGTGAAACCACTGTTTTGG
The DNA here is from genome assembly GCF_903970205.1 of Nevskia soli. GTDB lineage: Bacteria > Acidobacteriota > Terriglobia > Bryobacterales > Bryobacteraceae > Bog-113. The sequence goes on from NZ_CAJCHS010000095.1 coordinate 480, forward strand.
TATGTGCTGCGTCGTCGTAGGTTTTCGTCGTAGCGGAAGGTAACGTAGGTTCTTTCCGGCTTCTTTGTCTTCCAGTTGATGTCGATGGTGTCGAAGGTTGCAACCCGTCCGGCGCTATCAAGAGTACACCGGTAGGACCTGGACTTTGGTTCCCCTTCTGGATACCACGTTGTGGAGTCGTATTCGCGGGTACCAGGGTAGGTATATTCCGTGCGCAAATCAGGACCCCCGGTCGCATGCTGGCTCTGGCGGTAACTTACGAGGCGCCCCAGGATATCGTATTTGAAGTCTAGGTAATTGTTCTGAATCTCGCTTCCGTCACCTGTTTGAAATTTCTGGAGTCTCCCGTTCGAATCGTAGGTCCAACGTTGCCAGATTGGAGAAGCAACGGACCCTTCCTTGCGAGGAGACCACGTCGTTTCCCGAGAAACGAGGAGCTTGTCGCGATACGTGAGAGTCGTGCGGCTTTCGTTCGGGTGTTTCGTGACGATCTCGGTTGGCCGTCCGATCTCGTCCAGTTGAGTGGTGGTTGAGGATCTGGGATCAGTCGCGTTGAGGCCGTACTCTTCGAGAGTTACGGAAGCGACCGGGCCTTTTGGGTAAACCGAAGGGTCGTAGGCCATCTTGCCCGTCATCATCCCCAGCATCGTCATCAAAGGGGGCTTGGGAGGGAAACCTAGAAGTGTCGTTCCCGGAATTTCGAATAAGTCGGCGCTGACGGCCGGCAAACCGCAAAGCAACGTCAGAATCGTCGCGTGGCGGAGAAGCATGGTTATACTCTGCTCCGGACGATGCCGGCGGCTTCGGTTACTGACACGTCTTCAGAGGCTTTTGTCTTGCGGGTTACTAACTCCACGAACCCCTTCGAGAGTTTCTTGCCGATGGTGATGCGGTAGGGAATGCCGATTAAGTCGGCGTCTTTGAACTTGACTCCGGGGCGCTCGTCTCTGTCGTCCAGGAGAGCATCCAGTCCTAACGCTAAGCACGATTGGTAGATACTGTTGGCGGCTTCCTGCTGCGCGGCGTCCGCCAGGTTTACCGGCGTAATGACTACTGTGAACGGGGCGATGGCGGGCGGGAGAATCATGCCGTCCGTGTCGTGCTGCTGCTCGATCGCTCCACTTAGGATGCGCTCGATACCTATGCCGTAAGAGCCCATGATCACGCGGACTTCGTTGCCGTCCGGGCCGAGAACGCGGAGGCCCATTGAATCTGAGTACTTATAGCCGAGCTTGAAGATGTGGCCGATCTCGATCGTCTTGCGAATTTCGACCGGCCGGCCCGTTTCAATGCCGATGTCGCCTTGAGTTACCTGCCGGATATCGGCGAAGTCCGCTGTGAAGTGGTGTCCCGGAGTTACGTTGCGCAAGTGATAGTCGTCGCGATTGGCGCCGGCGATCATGTTGCGGCGCCCGCGGAGAGCTTCGTCGGCTAGGATCCGCATGTTCTTGACTCCGATCGGACCTAGCGATCCGGGGTCGGCGCCGAACCATTCGCGGATCTCGTGGGGAAGCGCGGGACGGATGTCTATCGCACTTATGGCGCTTGAGAACTTAGTCTCACTGAGCTGATGATCGCCGCGGAGTAGAGCTAACACCGGTTGTCCATCGCCCACCATGACCAGGCTCTTGATGCTTGAGGTTGCGGGTAAGTTGAAGAAATCACCAACCTCTTCGATGGTCTTCCTGCCGGGCGTGTGAACGGCTTCCGGTTCGAGGCCGCCTTCGGGATCGGGGACAGCGGGGGGCGCAGGGTTCGCGACAGCCTTCTCCAAGTTAGCCGCGTAGTTGCCTGCGATGACGACGAAGTCCTCGCCGGCTTCCGAGGCGACCATGAACTCGGTCGATTGAGTGCCGCCCATCGCTCCCGAGTGCGCGTCGACCGCAACGAAGTCGAGTCCGCATCGGGTGAAGATGCGCTTATAGGCGGCGGCGTGCTTATCGAAGCTGGCGTCAAGACCGGCGGCGTCGAAGTCGAACGAGTACGAGTCCTTCATGGTGAACTGGCGCACGCGCAGGAGTCCGGATTTGGGGCGCGGCTCATCGCGAAACTTGGTCTGGATCTGATACCAGATCTGAGGAAGCTGCTTGTAGGACCGCAGCTCGCCGCGCGCGATCGTGGTCATCACTTCTTCGTGCGTCATGGCGAGGCAGAGGTCGCGCCCGAAGCGGTCTTTGAGCCGAAACAGATTCTCGCCCATGACATCCCAGCGGCCCGATTCCTGCCAGACTTCAGCGGGGTTGAGCGCGGGGAGGAAGAACTCCTGGGCGCCGATGGCGTCCATCTCTTCGCGCACGATCTGCTGAATCTTCAGCAGCGAGCGCTGCGCGAGGTAGAGATAACTGTAGACACCGGCGGACAGTTGGCGGATGTAGCCGGCGCGCAACAACAGCTGATGGCTGACCACCTCGGCTTCGGCGGGGTTTTCACGCAACGTGGGTATGAAAAGCTTGCTCCAGCGCATAGACGAGGATTCCTCAGGATAACGAATCGGCGTTGTGATAGGTTGACCGTGATGTCTGTGAGCGCGCGTTTCCGCACTGCCGTATTGACGGCGTCCCTGATTGGAGTAGCTTCGGCTGCAACCGAGCCTAAGCCGATTCTGGAGTACATCAAAGAGACGTGGGTTACGTTGACACGCTCGCATAAGGAGCTGGCGGCGGCCGCGGTGGATCCGAAGTTTAAGCCGGGGGCGGATGGCAAGTGGCTGGTGTATATTCCCGCGGACGAGAACGTGGATCGCATCTCGAAGCAACTTACAGCGGAGATGGCGCCGGGCGACTTCGCCAAGATCAGACTCGTTCCTTTGGAACAGAAGGGCAATAGTCATCAGGACCCGGGGCTGCTCTATCTGCCGCGGCCCTATGTGGTGCCGGGCGGGCGGTTCAACGAGATGTACGGATGGGATAGTTACTTCATACAGGTCGGGCTGTTGAACGACCATATGAACGACCTGGCGAAGGACATGGCCGATAACTTCCTGTATGAAGTGCGCGAGTACGGGAAGGTATTGAATGCCAATCGCACTTACTACCTGACGCGCTCGCAGCCGCCGTTTCTTACCGAGATGGTGCTGGGGACGTGGGTCAAGACGAAGGACAACGCGTGGCTTGAGAGCGCACTGCCACAGATCGAGGCGTTTTATAAGTTCTGGACTTCCGAGCCGCACTTGACGGCGGATACGGGGCTCTCGCGCTACTACGATCTGGGGGAAGGACCGGCGCCGGAGGTCGTGTCGTCGGAACGCGATGCGCAGGGACGCACGCATTACCAACTGATTGAGGAGTATTTCAAGACGCACGATGTTACCGACTACGATGTGACGCAGTACTTCAATCCGAAGCGCGGCGGAGTGACGGATCTGTTCTATAAGGGGGACCGGTCGATGCGGGAATCGGGATTCGATCCTTCGGACCGGTTCGGGCCGTTTAATTTGGACATTATCCATTACGATCCGGTGTGCCTGAATTCGCTGTTGTACTTGATGGAAACGCAGACCGCGGCGATCTATGGCATTTTGGGCAAGCAGGCGGAGGTGGCGAAGTGGCACGATCTCGCGGATAAGCGGGCGGCGAAGATCAACGCGTTGATGTGGGACGACGGGGACGGACTCTATTACGACTATAACTTCCAGAAGAAGCAAGTTCGTAAGTATCCGTTCCTGACTACATTCTATCCGCTGTGGGCTGGGTTTGCGACGCCGCAACAGGCCGCGCGGGTGGTGAAGAACCTTTCCAAGTTCGAGCGTGAAGGCGGGTTGCAGACTAGTATGAACGCGAGTGGGGACCAATGGGACTCGCCATTCGGGTGGGCGCCGCTGGAGATGATCGCTACCGAGGGGTTGCGACGTTATGGGTATAAGGAAGAAGCTAACCGCGTGGCTTCTAAGTGGCTTACTCTGATCGAGGGCCAGTATCGGGCGCACGGGATTATTGTGGAGAAGTACGATGTTGTGCATAACGCGAGTTATGTAAGTAATGAGATTAAGTTCGGGTACCGGTCGAATGAGATCGGTTTTGGGTGGACCAATGCGTCGTTTACTTCCATGCTGAAGGAGCTCTCGCCGGAGACTCGGGAGAAGATACTGACGGCTCCGGCGGTTAGTGGGAATTAGGAGCCGTCTGCTTTGACTTAGCGGCCGATGAATGCCGAGGGACGCCGGTAGAGGCGGGAGATTCGGGGCTTTTGACCTCTTTGTCGAGTTTGGGCGCCGGCGTTTTTCCAAACGAGTTTTGGGGTTTGTTCTCTGTGACTTGCGCGGCTCGGTTTGCTTCGCAGTCCTCTCGGGCTATCTTCAGTTCTTCGTACTCGGCCAGGATCTTCTTGTACCAGAGGACGGCGGGGCTGGTTTCGGGGTCGAAGACTAGCTCGGGCGAGGCTGCGGCGCGCTCTTTTCGCATTTCCTTGAGTTCGATCGTGAGACGCGAGGCGTTGCGGATGAGACGGGTCTCGTAGCGGCTGATTAGATCGACATTGCGGGCGTCTTCACGGAAAGCATTGACCTGGCGGTCCTTTCTTACCTTGCGGGTTGGGCTTTTGCCCGCGAGCTCCGGACCCGCTTCGGCGGGCAGTGGCGGTTCGTAGATGAATACGTCGTTTTCAACCGACATAATGCGATGGGTGCGCCAGCGCGATTCGAAGATGAGCTGCGCGTTGCTCGTCTCGAGGGCGCCGACGGGTTTGAGTTCGCGCATGTAATCGAGGCCCATCTGAAGGTAGAGGGGGAAGTCCTCATAGGTGAGGATGATGTGCTGCGCGGTTAGGCCGTGCCGGACGGCGTTGAACGCGGGCGGTTTGTTGTGTAGCACGAGGCGCGCGTTGCTTTGGAGTCCCGTGGGGGTGTTGGTGAATTCGGCTTCGATCCCGGATTCGAGCTGCATGATTGCGCCTTGCGACATGGTTACCGACATGATTACCTCTTTCGGCCCGTAAGTGGTTGGATGGGCTTTCGACTTAGAGGTAGCAGGCGGGGGGAGGGTTTGAGGGGTAATTCGGGAGTAAGTTGCTGAGCCGCGGGGAGTTAGGGTGGGGAATTATCGGGGACCGAAGATGGAGTCTATGGCCCGAACTTGATGTCTTCCACCCACGGCTCCAGTAACTTTCCATATCGTAGGCGGACAGTATAAGAGGACGTTGTAATCTCATTGTGCCGCCCTCCGCCGCCCTGGAAGAGATCGCTAAGCGGGCGGGAAAGGTGGATTTCCGAAGGTAGCTGCTCGATGCGCCCTTCCAGGCGGGGTGGGTTGGCGGAAGCAGATCCACTTACCGGGCCGGGGTAGGTGTTGAGAGCGATGGCGATTACGGCCGGCACAATCATCACGCGGGAGCGATCGGCGTGGCGGTTGCGGAGCGAGCGGGCATCCAGGTCCGCATCGATAGCCACCAGATGGGTCGAATTTCGGAGGGTGTCGTCCCGCGGCAGGCCGCGCTGCTGCCGTCGCGCGACCTCGTCCTGATAGGCATCCACAAAATTCTGCCAAGCCGCGCCATCGTTCTCAAAAGCCACAAATGCGCGACGCGGTCTCTGCCGCTGATAGAACCGTACGGCGTCACCGGCGTCCGGATTCACCCTACAGTCGAACCCGAGCGTCCGAAGCTTTGACCGGTCGAGCCATTTCGGTGCGGCCGTCGTGAAGGGAATGAGATTCTCGCTCTGCGTGACCCAGCGGAGATACAGGGTGACTCCGCTATTTTCGTCATCTCCATGATGACCGATGTATTGAAGTTCTCGCTGGGTTAGAGATAGCTCAGAATCCGGAGTTCCGGAACGGTTGCGGGCGGCGTGAATCAGAGCAAATGCGTTGGCGAGGAGGACGATCGCGAAAGCAGCCGCTAAGGAAATGTTCTTCATGCGGTAACCGCACTGTTTGCAGGGATCATGCTAGCTCGCAGCCGCTTGAAAACCAGGACTAAGCCGATGCCTAAGGCTCCGATGGCTGCGAAGAATAGATACTTTGGCATCCAGGCCCACCACCAGTGATAGAGGCGAGTCACTAAGAATAAGGTAAAGAACACGGACCCGGTATTTACAAGGCCGTTCCAATTTCGCGCGATTCCCAGCCAGATTGCGCCGGCGGATGCGATCAGCCCAAAGAACTCGTACAAACGCTCGACATTCCTGGCGTCCCAGTTGAGATAACTGGGCGCACCCCAGTCAGCTAAAGAGAGGACCGCGAGGAAGAATGTAAGCGCACCTACCAGCCGGAAGACGGGAGCGAAATTGGCCTGACGCGCAGGTTTCAGAAGCAGGGGGATGGCAAATACGAGCAAACCTAATAATAGGAATTGCTCGGGCCGATCCCAAAACTCAAGCCATCGATAACCCATTCGGGCGGTGAACGCAGCCGCGACATAGCCGATCAAGAAGAGTAATCCCAAAGCAAGGATGAGGCGCAGGCCGTAGCGATAGGCGAGAACCAAGGCGAGGGCTCCCCACGCAAGCATCGAGTTCTCCGTCGAAACGATATTGAAGATAGTGCCGACCACTACAAGGTTCAGAATAAAACTAGCAATTGTGACGAGCGCCAGCAGACCGGTAAAGTAGCGGGTGCGTTCCCGCCGGGCCATCCGTTCAGCGCCGCAAAGTGACAACAGCGGGGTGAGAATAACAATGAGTAACTGAAGCCAGGTGTCGAGATAGCCCCAGTAGCGCATGAAGAAGAGAACCACCGCGGCGCAAACCGCGATGCCACCCAGCGTTGAGGCAATACGCATTCCCCAGGAGACTCGCTTTTGGGAGACTGTCGTGTCGACGTCGAACCGCTCGGCTAGTTCGGCTAACCGGCGGGTTGACCATTCGTCGAAGCGGAGTCGCTGATCGGGAGTAAGGGCGAGTACAGACTCGACTTCGCCAGAGGCAAGCTCCTCGCGCAGCATGCGAAGGCGATCGGCGGCTTGCTGAGCCAGTGCCCTATCGCGGGCTGCTAATTGGGCGTCTAAGTGGGCTTGGCGTTCGACAGCCATCCTGCCGGCTCCTTGGTTATTCCAAAGTATCAGAGCCGGCTCGGGTGTTGAGAACGGGTTTTACTGCCTGAACGTAACGACCAGCTTGATCAGCAAGTGGGAGCGCGATGAGAAACGACCTTCAGGGTCGTCGCTTAAGCTATTAACTCTCGCCGAGAAGAATGGCCTTTCAGGGGCTGCGTAGCGAAGGCTCCCAAGTGGGAGTATCGGGAGAAGATGCTGGGAAAGCGGTCACAGGCGCGACAGGAGAATTGCCGCTAGTATTCGCTCGACGTGCCCTGGCGAATACGAGTTCACCTTAGAGTAGAGCAGCATTCATGACGTTGACCCTAACACTGTCCGATGAGCAGGCGCTCGCGCTAAAGGCGAAGGCCGATGCGGAAGGGCTTTCCTCCGTCGAAGAGTGGATTGAGAAGCAGGCCGAGCCGATCGCACCAAATCCGCCCGTTGAAAGACCGCTGCAAACGGCGGCGCAGATTATCCTCGACAGCATGAAGGATGTTCCGCCTGAAATCATGGCGACCCTGCCGACGGACGGAGCCAGTCAGCACGAC
>NZ_CAJCHS010000096.1 GCF_903970205.1 Nevskia soli
TTACACCCGTGGTTGTGAACCGAGTTAGGCGGAGACGGGCAACGGTTCAAGTTCGCGTTTGAACTTACATTCGTTGTTGGGGCACTGGAGTACCGGGCCGGCCTTTAGATACTTTTCGACCATGTAGGGGCTGCCGCATTCCGGACACTTTTCATCCACCGGCTTAGCCCAGGCGACGAAGCTACAGTCGGGGTAGCGGGTGCAGCCGTAGAAGGTCTTCCCTCGCTTGGAGCGGCGTTCGGAGATATCGCCTTCCGAACAATCCGGGCATTTGACTCCGATGGTTTTCTGCTTTACGTACTTACAGGTCGGGTAGTCGCTGCAGGCGGTGAACTCGCCGAAGCGGCCGTGCTTCAACACGAGGTGATTGCCGCATTGCGGGCATTTTTCGTCGAGCGCCTGATCGGGTTTCTTCTGTGTTCCGCCGATGGGCTTGGTTGTCTTGCAGTCCGGATATCCGGTGCAGGCGTAGAAGGTGCCGAAGCGTCCCTTCTTCAGGACCATGGTGCGCCCGCAGTTCTCGCAGTACTCTTCCGCGTCCTGCTCGGTTAGATCGGCGCCTTCGACATCGGGAAGATCGACAGTCAACTCGCGGGTGTAGGTGCATTCGGGATACCCGGTGCAGGCGATGAAACTGCCGTGCTTGCCCCACTTGATCACGAGAGGCTTGCCGCATTTTTCGCAGATGAGGTCGGTGGGACGCTCCATGCGCTTGATGTCGGTCATGTGCTCTTCGGCATGAGTCAGATCGCGGGTGAAGCGATCGTAAAACTCGGTCATGGCTTCGCGCCAGTCGAGTTTGCCATCTTCGATTTCATCGAGCTCTTCTTCCATCCGCGCGGTGTACTTTACCTCGAAGATGTCGTTGAAGCTTTCGAGCAGTAAGTCGGTAACTACCATGCCCAGTTCGGTGGGCTTGAACTTACCGCCTTCCTTGGTGACGTACTCGCGTTCCTGGATGGTCGAAAGAATCGAGGCGTAAGTGGAAGGGCGGCCCACGCCGTCGGATTCGAGTTTCTTGACGAGTGTGGCTTCGGTGTAGCGCGGCGGCGGTTCGGTAAAGTGCTGTTCGGGCTTGAGAGCGCGAAGACGAAGCTTCTCGCCTTCAGTGACGGCGGGGAGCTTGTGTTTGAGTTCCTCGTCCTCTTCATCGCGCTGATCTTTGCCTTCTTCGTAGACGCGAAGGAAGCCATCGAACTTAGGCACGGAGCCGGTGGCGCGGAACAGATACTCGGCGCCGGTCTTGCCTATAACCGTGATGTCGATGGTGGTCTGGTCGAAGACGGCGGGCGTCATCTGCGACGCGACGAAGCGCATCCAGATCAGGCGGTAGAGTTTGAGCTCATCTTCGGCAAGTACGCCCTCGAGGGACTCGGGCGTTCGAGCGACGGCGGTGGGGCGAATGGCTTCGTGAGCGTCCTGCGCGTCCTTTTTCGACTTATACACGTTCGGGGATGCCGGCACGTACTCGGGGCCGAACTTTTCTTTGACGTAATCGCGCGCTTCGGTTTGCGCGTCGGGTGAAACGCGCGTCGAATCGGTACGCATGTAGGTGATGAGACCGACAGCGCCTTCTTTGCCGAGCTCCACGCCTTCATAGAGACGCTGCGCGAGACCCATGGTGCGCTTGACGCTGAAGCGGAGCTTGCGGACGGAGTCCTGTTGCAGGGTTGACGTGATGAACGGCGCGACGGGATTGCGCCGCTTCTCACGCGTGCCGACCGACTTTACGGTGTACTCGACACCATCGAGATCGGCGAGGATCGTATCGGAGGCTTCCTGCGATCCGATGGCGACGTTCTCGTTGTCCTTTTTGAAGAGGCGCGCGTCGAAGAGCGGCGGTTTTTTGGCGGCCAGCGCGGCGTCGAGTGTCCAGTATTCGTTTTTGACGAACGCCTTGATTTCGCGTTCGCGCTCGACGATGACGCGGACGGCGACGGTCTGCACGCGTCCGGCGGAAAGCCCGCGGCGCACTTTGTCCCAGAGCAGTGGAGAGATCTTGTATCCGACCAGGCGATCGAGCACACGGCGGGCCTGCTGCGCTTCAACCTTATTCACGTTGACCATCAGCGGCTTTTCGAACGCCTTCTGAATGGAGCTCTTCGTGATCTCGTTGAACATCACGCGGAAGATGCGAGGCCCGTTCTTTTGGCCGTCAAGCTCTTCCTGCAGGTGATAACAGATGGCCTCGCCTTCGCGATCCGGATCGGCCGCGAGGTAGACGAAGTCCACTTTTTTGGCCGCGCTCTTCAGCTCCGCGATGAGCTTCTTCTTGCCCTCGATGACTTCGTAGTGAGGCTGGAAACCGTTGTCGACATCAACCGAAAGATTCTTCTTCGGGAGGTCTTTGATGTGTCCAATCGAGGCCTTGACTATGTATTGATTTCCGAGATATTTACCGATCGTTTTCGCCTTAGCGGGCGATTCCACGATAACCAGCGATTTTGCCATGACAGCTTTCTTTATCCGTTACCTTACAAACTGCAAACGACAATCCGGGAGGTTCCGTTCCGGATTGCATGCAACCTTTATAGGGCTACCACACTCGTTGGAGAAAATCCTGTTTGCGAGGAAATCTCGCTGTGGATAAGTGGCGGTGCGGCTCACCAAGTTCGATGCGGGTGGCCCGCTTTTGGGTTCAGCACGCCGGGCAAGCTGCTGAAAACACGGCGGAAGTAGGGTGAATCCTGTTCGAAGACGGGGCGCGGGATTGGCAACGGGTTACCAAATCTTAACGTAATTTCGTCCGGGCAGCTGTTTGGCAAGACCGAGCATTTCGAGTTCGAAGAGTGCGGCGATGACCTCACTGGGACTGCAGCGATCCATTTTTTCGATTAGATCGTCGAGATGGATGGGCGTGTCGACGCGCAGTTCGGAGAGGGCGCGGCGGCTGATTTCGTTCTCCGGGCCGACGCCTGCGGGAGCGGTTGCGGGTGCGGTATTCTCGCCGCCGTTGATGTCGAGTAAGCGCTGCTTGCCGCCTTCGATCAGCCTGCGGCGCACGGCGGGCGGGAGGTCGACGATGACGTCGTTCCAGTCTTGAACCAGCTTGGCGCCTTGCTTGATCAGGAGGTTGGGACCCCAGCTCATTTTGGACGTGATGTTGCCGGGGACGGCGAAGACTTCGCGGCCCTGATCGAGAGCGAGGCGCGCGGTGATGGCCGAGCCGGAGTATTGCGCGCCTTCGACGACGAGCAGCCCGACGCTGGCGCCGCTGACGATGCGATTGCGGATGGGGAAATTTTGCGGGAAGGCGACGGAGCCCATGGGGAACTCCGAAACGAGTAAGCCGGCAGCCACGATCTGTTCGGCGAGTTTGCGGTTCTCGGTGGGATAGACGACATCGACGCCGCAGCCGAGGATGGCGACGGTGGGCGCTTGGACGGCGAGTGCGCCTTTGTGGGCCGCAGTATCGACACCGCGCGCCATGCCGCTCATGATGACGAGGCCGGCAGCGGCGAGATCGGACGACAGGCGCTCGGTGGCGGCGAGGCCGTAGGGAGTTGGATGGCGCGTGCCGACGACGGAGAACAGGACTTGCTGAAGCAGGGCGGGATTGCCGCGGACGAAAAGCATCGGAGGCGGATCGTAGATATCGCGGAGCGTGGACGGGTAGGCGGCATCGTTGATGGTGACGAGCTGGGTGCCGGACGCGCGCGCTTTGCCCTGCTGCTCGATGGCATCGTCAAAAGTGCAGCCGCTGGAGATGGTTTGCGCGATGGACCCGGGCAGGCCGGCTTCCTCGAGTTCCGAGCGCGATGCGCGGAAGATGGCTTCGGCGGAACGGAAGGTGTCGATCAGCGTGAGAGTGCGCTTTGTGCCGAGGCCCGGCACCATTTTGAGGGCTAGCCAGTGGAGCTCTTCTTCGGCAGAGAGTGTGGCGGTTGGCGGCGGGGCGGTGGTCACTGAGTCAGGTAGTGGCGGGGTTTGAGGGAACTCTCAAAACGAGCGCCACGGCGTCGACTCCTTCTCCGTGAAGACGTCAATACGCCTGTTTACTGAATCGAACTGACGGTTGTTGAGGAGCGGCGCGACCAGCACCGTGAGCGTCGGAAGCACTGTGGGTGCGATGGCTAGCG
>NZ_CAJCHS010000097.1 GCF_903970205.1 Nevskia soli
TCGGCAGCCGCAAGCAATTGGCGGGTTGGGCTGGGTGTTCGCCGCGTTCCAGTTGCCGGGGCTCGCTTTGTCGTTAATCTACTTCGCGGTCCCGCCGGCAGTACTGTCCGGGTTGCTGGCACTCTTGCTCGGGTGTGCGGCCTGGCTGGCCGGCCGTTCCCATCTGCGAAACTAGAGATAGCAATACATCTCTCGGAAGCCCAACGCCGGGCTGCTGAGTCTCATAATTCTATCGTGCAAAAAATCGATACGGCGCGGGATACTCGCGCCCCTTCTCTTGGCTTCGGCTTCACCTTTCCGGACCTGTATGCGGCGGACGGACTGGCGCGGCTGGACGATGAGTTCCTCTCGCAGCTGCGGGGCGTTGCGTCGGAACTGGAAGGGCGGCTACGGGATGCGCGGCGCGATCCGGCTGCGGTCACCGCTGCGCAGTATTCCGAGCTGATCGTCCACCTCGGGCCTTACGTCGAGGATTTCGTCGGAGAGCTGTTCGGAATCGAGCCGGAACTCCGCGCCCTTCAAGCCAAACAACATGAACTAGCGCCCTTGTTTTCCGTAAAGCGCAAGTTCGTTCAGCGCAAAGCGCTCACCGGCTGGACCGCGGAGGCGGCTGAGGAACTCGATGGATCAGCCATGGCACGCGACTTGGAGACCTATCTCAACGAGCCGCTCACCGAACTCTCGTTCGCGCAGCACGTGGCGCGCTGGAGCGAAAACGAACCCACTCACGAAGCCGAGCTTCGATTGGCCGCCCGCTACGCCGCGTGGGCGACGCTGACGCCGCAAGGCAAAGCAAAGCACCACGCCGGCGTTCTCTTCAAGACGCCGCACAAGTTGGATATGCATCACCTGGTCCCGGTGCAGTCGATCGAGGCCAATGGGCTGGTGCAGCTCGAATTCGGTTCGGATCGCTGGCGGTCGAGGGAGGGCTTTCAACTGACCGATCCCGGAACCGATCTGACCGGCGCGCTGGATCAGGCGCATTACTGCATTAAGTGCCACAACCAGCGCAAAGACAGCTGCTCGACGGGGCTCCGGGAAAAGTCCACGCCCCATCAGCCCGGCGCGTTCAAGAAGAGCATCTTCGGAGTCACGCTCGCCGGTTGCCCGCTCGAAGAGAAGATCTCCGAGATGAACCAGCTGAAGGGCCAGGGGAATCCGATCGGCGCGCTTGCTGCCGTCACGATCGATAACCCGATGGCGGCCGCGACGGGCCATCGCATCTGCAATGACTGCATGAAGTCGTGCATCTTTCAAAAGCAGGAACCGGTCGACATCCCGCAGGTGGAGACGCGGACGCTCAAAGACGTTCTCGATCTGCCGTGGGGCTTTGAAATCTACAGCCTGCTGACCCGTTGGAACCCGTTGAACATCGCGCGGCCCTACCCGCGAGAAGCAACCGGATACAAAGTGTTGGTGGTCGGTTTAGGCCCCGCCGGCTTTACGCTGTCCCATCACCTTCTAAACGATGGACACGCGGTCCTGGCCGTCGACGGTCTGAAGATCGAGCCGTTGCCCGCCGATCTTTCGGGAGTCGACGCCTACGGACAGCGCCATCAATTCCGGCCCATCCGCGACATCACGGAGATTTACGAACGCCTGGATGAGCGCGTAATGGCCGGGTTCGGCGGCGTGGCCGAGTACGGCATTACGGTGCGCTGGAACAAGAATTTCCTGAAAGTGATCCGGCTGCTGATCGAGCGGCGCGCGGCGTTCAGCATGTATGGCGGCGTGCGCTTCGGCGGGACACTGACGGTCGACAGCGCTTTCGATCTGGGCTTCGATCACATCGCACTATGCGCGGGCGCGGGACGGCCCACCGTGATCCCGATGAAGAACGGACTGGTGCGCGGGGTTCGGCAGGCCTCCGATTTCCTGATGGCGCTGCAACTCACCGGAGCGGCGAAGTACGAGTCGCTCGCCAACTTGCAGATTCGGATGCCGATCGTGGTGATTGGCGGCGGACTGACGGCCGTCGATACGGCGACGGAATCGCTCGCCTACTACGTCGTGCAGGTTGAGAAGTTCCTGAAGCGCTTCGAGATCCTGGTTGCGGAACGCGGGGAGCGCGAGGTCCGGCGCGTGTGGACGCGGGATGAAATCGAAGTCGCGAATGAGTTCCTTTCCCATGCCCGCGCCATTCGCGCCGAACGGGCTCAGGCGGCGCGCGAAGGCCGGGATCCGCGATTCACGAGTTTGTTGCAATCCTGGGGCGGTGTCACCATCGCGTACCGGCGGCGGTTGATCGACGCGCCGAGTTACACGTTGAACCACGAAGAGGTTTCGAAAGCGTTCGAAGAAGGCGTCCGGTTCGCCGCGTGCGTGGTTCCCGAAGAAGTGGAAGTGGATGAAACGGGGGCCGCGAGCGCGCTGCGTCTCGAGAAATACCGGCTGGATGAAACGACCGGCAAACTCACGGCAACGGGCGAGCGCGCCGTGCTGCCCGCGCGAACCATTCTGGTCGCAGCGGGCACGCAGCCCAACACCGTGCTAGCGCGCGAGGACGAACACAACGTTTCGCTCGACGGGCGCTTTTTCCAGGCCGTGGATGAGCAGGGCGCGCCAGTGAAACCAGAGCGTGTCGCGAAACCGGCGACGCCGCAGGTGCTGATGAGCCTTCGTCCGGACGGCAAAGCGATCAGTTTCTTCGGCGATCTGCACCCTTCGTTCAGCGGCAACGTCGTCAAGGCGATGGGCAGTGCGAAGCAGGGGTATCCGGTCATCTCTCGCGTGCTCGGCCGGCGAACTCCATCGTCGCCGGCGCCGAAGGATCTGCAGGCCCAACTCGATGAAGAGCTGCGGCCGATGGTCCATGAGGTAGTCCGGCTGACCCCGAATATCGTCGAGATCGTAGTCAAAGCGCCAATTGCCGCCCGAGCGTTCCAGCCGGGCCAGTTCTACCGGCTTCAGAACTACGAAACGCTGGCCCGCCGGGTGGATGGAACCACCCTGGCGATGGAAGGGCTGGCGCTCACGGGCGCGTCCGTCGATGCGGAAAAGGGCCTGCTCTCGACCATTGTGCTTGAGATGGGCGGTTCGTCGGATCTGTGTGCGCAGCTTCATCCAGGTGAGCCCGTCATTCTCATGGGTCCAACGGGCACACCGACGGAAACCCCGAGCCACGAGACGGTTCTGTTAGCCGGCGGAGGTCTTGGCAACGCGGTGCTGTTCTCCATCGGGCAGCAGTTGCGGGCGGCGGGATCGCGTGTTGTGTACTTCGCGGGGTACAAGAAGATCATCGATCGCTACAAGGTCGAAGAGATCGAAAAAGCGGCAGACGTAGTGGTGTGGTGCTGCGACGAAGCGCCCGGGTTCACGCCGGGACGCGTGCAGGATAGCGCGTTCGTCGGCAACATCGTGGAGGGCATGGCGGCGTATGGCCGCGGCGAACTGGGCGACGCCGAAATCCCGCTTCATTCCGTAGACCGGCTGATCGTGATCGGATCGGACGGCATGATGCGCGGCGTCCAGCAGGCACGGCACGGCATCCTCCAGCCGTTCCTGAAGCCGGATCACCATGCGATCGGCAGCATCAACTCGCCGATGCAATGCATGATGAAAGAGATCTGCGCGCAGTGTTTGCAGCTGCACAAAGACCCCGTTACCGGCGAAGAGACGGTGGTGTTCTCGTGCGCCAACCAGGATCAGCCCCTGGACCAAGTAGAGTTCAACAGCCTGCGTACTCGTCTTTCACAAAACGGCGCCCAGGAAAAGCTGACCAAGATGTGGATCGATCACTGTCTGCGGATGGTGGGCGAGAGGCCGCGCTTCGAACAGAATCCGCTGCCTATGTTCGAAGCACCGGTAAGATAGAACTCACGCGGCTCAACAC
>NZ_CAJCHS010000098.1 GCF_903970205.1 Nevskia soli
TGGCGGAAATCGCGCCGTTCTTCCTGAACGAAGACCTATCGCGTTCGCTCGGTTTGCGAGCCATCAGCAATGGGTTCGCGATCGGCTCGGGCCTGTTCGGCCTGGGTCTTGCCGGGTATACCGGCGTGCTGGTCGGAAACACCACCGTACCGGTGTGGCAGCAGGCGCGTCAGTATCTGCCGGTCTTATTTCTGTCCTCAGCAACGGCCAGCGCCGCGTCGCTCTTCGATCTCTTCGAGGGTCACAATGCGCGCGAGCATCGCGTGGTGCGACTGTTCGGCATCGCGGGAAAGATCGGCGAATTGAGTGCCGCGACGGCGATGGAACGCGACCTCGGCACTGTGCCGGAGGTCATTCGCCCTTTGCGCGAGGGGATCAGCGGCGCGCTCTGGCAGACCGGCAAAGTGCTGAGCGCGGTCAGTCTCGGCCTTGCACTGCTGCCCCGGTTTGGAGGCAAAGCGCCGGGACGCAAAACGCGTCTGGCAATCGGAGTGTGCGGCACGCTGGGAGCGCTGTGCGTTCGGTTCGGAGTCCATTACGCGGGCCACGGTTCCGCGCGAAATCCGCGTGCGACGTTCCATCAGCAGCGCGCCGGCCTGGGCGCGAGCGCGGTGACGGGCAAGCCTGCGGTCACTGGACCTACAACCCAGGACCTACGAATTCCCGATCAGTATCCCCGTTAGAAACACCAGAATTCCGCCAATAACTACCTGGATGGTCGCGACCACCCACGGCGCATCCATATAGCGGTGCCGGATGTAGCTGATGATGGCCAGCTCGATCGCTACCACGATGATGGCGATCGTCGTCGCCACGCGGAAGTTAGCGATCAGAAACGGCAGCGTATGTCCGATGCCGCCGACCGTGGTCATCGCGCCGCAGATCAGACCGCGCGCCCATGGCCGGCCGCGCCCGGTCAGCGAGCCGTCATCCGAAAGCGCTTCGGCGAATCCCATCGAAATCCCGGCTCCGATCGACGCGGCGATTCCGACCAGGAACGCATCCCAACTATTCTTCGTTGCGAACGCGGCGGCGAACACGGGAGCGAGAGTCGAGACCGACCCGTCCATCAGCCCCACAAGACCGGGCTGCACGACTTGCAGCAGAAACAGGCGGCGCTGCGCTTCGTCTTCCTCGCCTTTGGCGCTGGGCGTCAGATGCTCCTCTTCCAGAGAGCCGGCGGTCCGGGAGTGTTTGCGTTCCACCTCAGCGAGATCGCCCAGCATCTTACGCGTGGACGCATCGCTGATGTTCTTCAGCGCCGATTCGTAAAACCGCGTGGTCTCCGCTTCCATCGATTCGGCTTGCTTGCGGACCACGTCGAGACCCAGCGGACGCAGCAGCCACACCGGCCGGCGTTTGACGAATCCCCGGATGTCTTCCCGCCGCACCAGCGGAATGTGATCGCCGAAGCGTCGCTGATATTGCTCGATCAGGAGCGCGCGATGCTGCGACTCCTCGGCGCGCATCTCCTCGAAGAACTGGGCGCTGGCCGGGTATTCGGCGCGCAAACCGTCGGCGAAATCCCCATAGATGTGGCCGTCCTCCTCTTCGAGCTGGATCGCCAGCGCCAGAATCTCGCGTTCGGAGAGGTCTTTGAAGTTCCTTGCCATTTCCTAATCAGATTACTTTGGTGAGGTTGGGCGCGAGAAACTCGGGCCATCTGCTACAATCGCGCTGCTCCGGGAGTTGCCGGGGAAGGCGTCGACCGGGCTGTTTGGTCATTCATGCTGATCGATCGATTGAGTCCGGTGCTGGAGAGACTTCCCCTGCTGCCGTTTCTTTTCCGAGTCTACGAGCGCGCTGTCGCTTTAACTCCCAGGCATTACCGCAGAAACCGCACAGCCAGTTTCGCGCCGGACGCGCTGCCGATCCCGCCACCGCATCTCATGATGACGGTCGCGGGCTCGCCCGAAAGTGCGGTGTTCTTCGACGGCGGATATCAGGCCGCGGCCGGGATTCGCGAGATACTTCAAAGAAATGAAGTTGCTATCGAGGGCCGGCGGTCGATTCTCGATTTCGGCTGCGGATGCGGACGAGTCCTGCGATTCTGGCGTGACTTACCCGGCACGAAAGTATTCGGGACCGATTACAACCCCGAACTGACCGCCTGGTGCGCCGCCAATTTGCCTTTCGCCGAAATCGCGACGAACAAGTTAGAGCCGCCCACCAACTATCCCGCAGCTACCTTCGATTTCATTTACGCCCTCTCGGTGTTCACCCACTTACCCGAGGCTGCCCAAACCGCGTGGATGACCGAGTTTTATAGAATCCTGCAACCCGGAGGGCTTCTCTTACTTACTCTGCATGGCGAACACTATGCGTCGCGGCTAACGGAATCGGAGCGGCGTGAGTTCCGATCGGGAAACTTAGTCGTAAGATACGAGCGCAGCGCCGGCACGAACCTATGCAATGTCTTCCATCCCGAAGCTTATGTGCGCCGCAACTGGGACAAGGAGTTCGAAGTTATCGATTTCATCGCTGAAGGCGCGCGCGGGAATCCGCGTCAGGATGTTTGGTTATTCCGGCGAAGGTAATGATGCGGGATTAGCCTTCCGAGCCAAGGGCGAATACTTGGTGTTAGGTCGGCGATCGTGCGATCGATAAACCACGCATGGCCCCCGGCACCCTGGGGAATGAAAACGCGGAAACAGGCGCCCGCAGACCAGTATTTGAAACGATGCAAATCCCGCATTCTGAGCCGAGACGGAGCGGTGCGCATTGAGCACTCCACTCTCGCGCGGTAAAAGGCATAGGAAAGTTCTTTTCCGGAGCACCAGCTCCATGGCTGTCGCGGCTCAGTATGCGGATTAGCTTGGCTTCCGTTTGTGGCTCCAACGGCAAGATGACAGTCATCGTCGGTACCCGTTTCAACGATTATGGCTCGATGGTGTGCGCTTTCCGTGCCTGAACCACGGGTCGCGGCGGTGTTCACCAGTATTCAGACAATTGATAAAGTTCATCCATGCATCGCCGCGACTTCACCACGCATTTGCTGCGGGCCGGAGCGCTCGCCGCACTTCCCCTTCCGGCCGCAGAGCGGCAACCGCTGCGGGACGTCGCAAACGCGCGTCACCTGCTCGCGGGCGCCGCCGTGTCCTATCGTGAGCTTCAGCGCGAAGATTGCAGGGCGTTGCTCGCGCGCGAAGCCTCAATCCTGGTTTCCGAGAACGACATGAAGTGGCAGAGCATTCATCCGGCCCCGGATCGCTACGACTACACGCGCGCCGACGCCCTGCTCGCATTTGCCAAGACTTCAAACGCCAAAGTGCGCGGCCACAACCTTTGCTGGCATCAGCAACTGCCGCGCTGGTTTCCCTCCACCGCTACTTCCGGAAACGCCGGCGAACTGCTTCGTGCGCACATCGCCGAAGTCGCCGGGCATTACGCCGGCCGCATCCACTCCTGGGACGTGGTCAACGAAGCGGTCTTTGTAGAAGACGGCCGCTCTGACGGATTGCGTAAGTCGCCTTGGCTTGAATTAGCCGGCCCAAGCTATATTGACCTGGCTTTCACTACCGCGGCTAAGGCCGATCCGCAAGCGATCCTCACTTACAATGACTACGATCTCGAACAAGATACGGAGGCGCACGAAGCGAAGCGCCGCGCGGTGCTCGCGTTACTTAAAGGACTTCGCGCGCGCAATGTTCCCGTCCAGGCGCTCGGCATTCAATCTCACTTAGTAGCTTCCACCTCGCCTTATCAGTGGAGCGGTTTTCATCGCTTTCTCGACGGCGCCGAAAAGCTCGGGTTGACTATATTCATCACCGAACTCGATGTGGACGACACCGCCCTGCCGGCCGACATTGCCGACCGTGACCGCCAGGTGGCCGCATGTTACCAGGATTTTCTTAGTAACGCGCTGAAACACCACAACCTACAAGCTATTCTTACCTGGGGATTTACCGATCCGGACACATGGCTCAACCACTTCCACCCGCGGAAAGATGGAACGCCGCAGCGTCCCCTGCCCTTCGACGGGCAGTTACAACCGAAGCCGGCGTATTTCGCAATGGAGCAGTCCATTGAAGCGGCCCCTCGCCGATAGCACCGTCATTGCGGTTACTTGTGTAAGATGACGCCGTCAATAGCTCCGGGAAGACCTGGAAGCTCAGGGAGTTTTGTCTGTCGAGTATCGGTGATGGTTAGTTCGAGAGTCGGCCGAGAGGCGCTGACTTCAGCCTCGGTTATCAATCCAGCTGATACAAGGCGTTGGCCCGTTTCGCTAAAGTAGACTACTCTGGACCGCAGCTGCGAACCCTGGTGCGCGGTGATTAACGAGCACATTACCCGCAGCTAGCCAGGCGCCGTTGCGATCCTTCTCGGTCTGAAAGATTCGAAGGAACGCGGACGTGGTGTCGGAAGGCGAGTTTGCCATCAGGATCACTGCATGCGCCGGGAACTCGGGGTAGAGTTTCACAGCAGTATCGGTTGGGACATCGGCTCTCAGTTGAATCAAGGAATCGAGAACAGAAAGCATGGCATCATGATCCTCGCTCTCGGCGAGACTGGCGGGCTCTTCGACCACAGTGTAGTTCTCGGC
>NZ_CAJCHS010000099.1 GCF_903970205.1 Nevskia soli
GGCGGTTTTTTGTTTCTTGAAGGCGTCGAGTATGTCTGCCGTCGGGGCTAACTCGGGAAGATGTACATAATCGATCCCGCAGATCGCTTTCGTGAAGTAACGGAGATCGTCTTTCTTGGTAAAACCGGCTAACTGGGACACGTTGTTCAGGCGCACATCGATGAGCCGCTGAACCCCCGCCCGCGACAAGAGGGTAAAGAACGTCTCCGCGGACTTCCTGGTAAATCCAATCGTGAAGATCGTCATTCCGACGCGCCCCTTCCGACACTCGCATCGGTGTCATCCGCTTCGTAGGCGATGCGCTTTTCCTGAAATTCGTAGGCATCATTCACTAGTTCCTCGCGGGAGAGAAACAGATGATCTTCGCTCATATCGAGAAGTTCAAACAAGCGCCGCACCGCCGCATCGTGGCTCTCCAGACTGCCATCCGGGTGTATATGTTCCACCGGCGTGCCTTGCTCCACAAGACGGCGCGAGACCAGGATCGTGCGATGGCAATCCAGCGGTTCTTTCTCGGCGCACATCAGCGCGATCCGAAAGTCCTTCATCCCGCCAATCACTCGCCTAAGGCCGCCTTGAAATGACTGGCTCGCCGCGATGCGGGTGTAGCTTACTCTTCCGTCGATGTAGCACGCCGGATCGTCACTCCGTCCGCCCAATTCCTTACCCATGAACCGGTACGCGATGCCGTTTTCCCACAGTGTTGCCTGGAGTTCGTCGCGATTGAATTGCGGGTTCATCCGGCTGAAAGGCTTCGAACGGACATCACAGACCGCGGTTATCCCATGCCGCTGCAGCAGATCGAGGAACACATCCGGTTCGTGCCTCGAGTGTCCGATGGAGTAAACAGGATCCGGCATAGTGCTTATAGCGGAGGGTTCGTGAAAACCGCGGCCACTAACTTATGACAGCAGCCATCTTCTTCCCAGGCCCGCGCGAGACTAATACAAAGATAAACATCGTGCAGCTTGTAGACTCCATCCTCCATCGGAGCGTAGCGTTCGATAACCGGTGGGTCGGTCACCTTCAGACTATAGTAAGTCGCGTCGTACTTGAAAGTTCCCCGGCAGGCTTTGACCGCTGCGCCGTCCCGATCGTGCGTACGCACTCTGACCTTGAAATCGCGCTTCTGAATGAGCACCAGCGAATGGTGAAACGCCGCTGCTTCGGACTCGCTGACCCAATTGCACGCCCCTCTGTCCTCGCATTCATTGCCTATCCAAAGCGATTCCGGGAACTCGCGAAGGGATTCCAATTCCTGCCACGGAACTTCGCCTGCCTTCGACCAACGGCCATGCGGTACGATCTCGTGATTCTCCGTCTGATGCCCGTTGGGGCAAGGTCTAAGTAGAGGCACATCGATAACATCGAGAAGCTTCGGAACCGTATGATCCCGGTACGCAATTTCTAAAATCGAAAGCTCGCCGGAAGCCCGCGCACTTACCGGGCGAATCCAGTCACCATACTTACCGTTTCCGAGCACCTCCCGCCCCGCGATACATCGTCCGCCCGTCTTATAAGAGTTTGCCAGGCAGACGATTCTTTTTACATAACTCACCGCGGAACCAGAAACTGCTGGGTAGCGGTAAACGTTCCGTCCTGATTCATGGCGACTCCAACGCCGGTCAGCCGAAACTCCGCAGTTAGCAAGTTGTCCCGATGCCCGGGGCTGTAGCTCCACTCGACGACTGCGATCGCCGCCGGATCCGTGTAGCCGTTCTCCCGGAAGATATTCTCGGCGCAGCGCGACCAAGCCACGCCCACCGTATTCAAGCGGCAGGCCAGATCGCCGAATACCGGATCCTGATGGCTGAAGAAGTGCGCTTCCAGCATGCGGCGGCTATGCTCGCGCGCGGTGCGGCAAAGGACCGGGTCCCACTGCAGCGCCTCTAACCCGATCGAGGCTCGTTGGAAATTGATCCCGTCGAAAATACGCTGCTCGATCCCGGCTAGCGGTTCCGGCGAAGCACTCGCGAACACGAATGGCGCGCCGATGCACGCAATTAGGCCGGCACGCCGGGTCATCATGCCCCTTCCAACCGCGCCAGCTCGAGCGCGCCCCACAGCACCGAATCGTCTCCCAATTGCGCCGGCTGCACATCGACCCGCGCCTCGGACCATGGCGGCATCTGACGCGCCAACTCCGCCCGCAATGGCCGAAACAGAAGATCGCCCGCCTTGCTGATTCCTCCGCCGATCACGATCCTTGCCGGATTTAGAAGCATAATGGCCGCCTTCAACCCGCGCGCCAGCGGAATCACGTAGCCCCGCATGAACGCCTCATCGTGAGTCCATTCCTTCGCCGTGCGCCCCGTATCGCGCTCCAGCCAGAGTCCGCAGCACATGCGCTCCAGACATCCGTTCGAGCCGCACAAGCACTCCGGGCCATCGGGTTCGACATTGAGGTGACCGATCTCGCCGGCCCACGAATCCGGGCCGCGCAGCACGCTCCCATCTAAGACAATACCGCCGCCGATGCCGGTCGATAGCGTCACATAGAGCAGCGGCGAGGCCCCACGGCCCGCGCCGTACGCGAACTCGCCCAGCGCGCCGACGTTCGCGTCGTTATCCATTACCGCCGGAGCGTCCGCAACGGCTGCGATTCGGGCCGGCAACAACACGTCGTTCCAGCCGCCGACGTGCGTGGAAAGCGCGACGCGCTGTTCGCCGAAGCGCACCGGGCCGCCGAATCCGATGCCGCACCGGTCGAACCGAAACTCGCGACGCAACCCACGCACGATCTCTTCGATCGCGGCCAACGTCGATGCTCCGCCGGCCTCGCGATCCGTTGCGCGTTGGATGCGGCTGACCATCCTGTCGTCCGCAAACACCGCAACCGTGAACTTCGTTCCGCCGACGTCGATGGCGAGCGTGGTCATGCGCGCGCCGCCAGGAGTTCTTGCGGATTGGCCGTGCCAGTCCCGCGTTTCCCGATCGTGACCCGTGCCGCGAGACTGCCGAAGCGCGCGGCTGCAACCGCGTCTCGCGTTACGAACAGAGCTGCCGCTGCTCCCGCGGCGAAGCTATCGCCGGCGCCGCAAATGTCCACTGGGGCTTCCACTCGCCGCACCGCGACGAACGACTCGCGCTCGCTTTCGAACACGCGGATCCCACCGCCGCCGTCGGTCACAAATAGGACCGGCGCCTCCGTTTCCCGACGCAGGCGCGCGAAATCCACGCCGCCGCCTAACTCTTGGCAAGCGTGCTCCGCTTCCGCCCGATTCGGCTTCAGCGACACGCAGCAGAACCGGTGCGCGCGCCTTCGCGAGTCGGCTAGAAAGACCTTCTCCGGATACACCGCCGTCAACTCCGCGAGCAGCATGCGCACGGCTTCCGTGATCACTCCGCCTTCGTCGGTCTCGGATTGATCGGAGATCAGGATCAGATCATGCTGATCGACCGCCTGTGGAATCGCGTCCAGGACGGCCCGGTTAGCAGCCTCGCCCGGCTCATAGAGAAAGTCCACGCGCGGCAGATCTTCCGCGCCGGTCCGCGCGTTGATCAGCTTGGTGTAGGTGAACGTCTGGCGCCCTTCGGCCACCTGCAGCAGCTCGCTACGAAAGCCGCGGTCGCTCAGCGCCTTGCGCAATTCGAAGCCATAGCCGTCATCGCCCACGACGCCCAGCACCGATACGCGCCCCACTCCCAAGCTCGCCAGATTATTGGCAACCGTCCCGCCCGCGCCAGGCGTCGATTCCGTCCGTGTCACGGCCACCCGCGGGATCCCGGTTTCGGCCGACGCAAGCGCGAGCGCCGGATCGTAAGTACACCAGCGATCGAGACAGATATCGCCGATCACCAGCGCGCTCAACCCCGGCAGTTGCTCCAGAATCTGCTCTTCATTCATGGAGCATTCTCCAGAGCGCCGGGAAAGTAGCGCGATGGTCGCCGCAGAAGTAGTAGCTCTCGCCGCCATCCGCCACCGTACGCACCAGAATCGTCTTATGCGGTCGGAAGTAATAACCGGGGTCCGTCTTCGTTAACTCGCGCCGGAAATCTCCCTCGATGGGAATCAGATCGAACACGGCGGTCGTGAAATGGCTGAGATCGCTTCCTTCCTGATGCGCCACATTGCGCGCCATCGCCAGCGCTTTCAGATAGACTTCGGGCGCCATTACCGCCGAACCAAAACTCAGCAGCACGCCGCCTTCGAGCCGCTCCACAGTTGACGCGAAGATCAGGAAATCGGTATACGAAGCTTGTCCGACCGCCGCGCCATCGCAGTTCGGATGTTCATGCAGGATGTCGTAGCCGATGCCCACATGGACAGTAACGGGCACGCGATATTTCCACGCCGCATGGACCACGCTCGTCTCGCGATAAGGAAACTGCGCGAAGGATTCGCCCGCGTGTTCGCCCAGACCCTGCCCGTTCTCCGCCGCCTGACGAATGATGTCGTTCAACTCGCCGGTCTCGCGCCACAACCCGAATTCGCCGGTCGTGATGTAACGCGCGACGCTCTCAGTGGTCCCTCCGGTAAGCGCTAACTCGTAGTCGTGAATCAATCCAGCGCCGTTCATTGCGACGTGATCGATCAGGCCGCGCCGCATCAAATCGATGATGTACCGCGAAACTCCGGCGCGGATCAGGTGTCCGCCCATCATCAGGATGCGAGCCGCACCGTTGGCCTTCGCTTGTTGGAGCCGCACCGCAACCGCGTCCAAATCCGGATGTTCGAACAGCAAAGGCGCGTCGCCCAGCGCCAGCAGGTGAGAGAGATCGAGATCGCTCCGGCGCTCGGCCAGCGGCTTCACGATCAGGCGCGATCGCTCAAACGTGCGATATCGCGTGCTCACT